>JANLQC010000468.1:0-2075 GCA_031367575.1 Betaproteobacteria bacterium
GCGGGAAAAGTCGGCGATCTGATACAGGTATCGACCGTGAAGCCCGGTGACAAGGTGGTGCTGAATCCTTCCGACAAAATTAAAGATGGCGCAAACGTCGCCATCGTCAAGAAATAGCCGGCATGGATCACGCATCAAACATGCTGGTGGAAATCAGCAACCTCAGCAAGGGTTACACGCGCGGCGGGCAGGCGGTGCCGGTGCTGGAGAACATCACGCTCAACATTGCGCGCGGCGAATTCATCGCGCTGATGGGGCCATCCGGCTCGGGAAAATCGACGTTGTTGAATCTGATTGCCGGCATCGACAAGCCCGATTCGGGTGTACTCAATGTCGATGGCCAGGACATCACCGTTCTCTCGGAAGGAGAGCTCGCGGACTGGCGCGCGTCCAATATCGGATTCATTTTTCAGTTCTACAATTTGATGCCGGTGCTAACCGCATTTGAAAATGTGGAGCTGCCGCTGCTGCTGACCAATTTATCGAGACGCGAGCGTCGCATTCGCGTTGAGATGACGTTGGCGCTGGTCGGATTGACGGATCGCATGGAACACTACCCGAATGAACTTTCGGGTGGCCAGCAGCAGCGCGTGGCGATTGCACGCGCCATCGTGACGGACCCAACAATTCTGGTTTGCGATGAGCCGACCGGGGATCTCGATAAACAATCGGCCAATGATGTGCTCGGCTTGTTAAAGCAATTGAATGGCGAAATGGGCAAGACCATCATCATGGTCACGCACGATGGGCACGCGGCCGAGGCGGCGAAGCGGATGGTGCATCTGGAAAAGGGCGAGTTGATTGACGAGCCGGTGGCGGCGTGAAAGTGCGACGTCACATTGATGCCATTGAAATGGCACCTGCAATTCGCCGAGAACACACAGGCGCTTACTTTGACCCCGCCGATCGAAAGACCAATGTCATCCTGAGCACAGCGAAGGATCTCGTCGCTTGGGCGAGATCCTTCGCTGCGCTCAGGATGACCATGGTGTTGGGTGAATCGGGCCTGTTGTTGACGTCAACCCGGATGAATGCTCAATGTACTTCCTGAAACTCATCTTCAAAAACGTCTTTCGCGCCAAGCTGCGTTCCGGCTTGACGATCATCGGCCTCGTGATCGCGATCCTTGCGTTCGGGCTTTTGCAAACGGTGGTCGATGCGTGGTTCGCGGGGGCCAATGCCTCCTCTTCGGCGCGCATGGTCACGCGCAATGCGATCTCGCTGGTGTTTCCGATGCCGGTCTATTACCGTGACCGCATCAGGGCGGTGCCGGGCGTGAAGGCGGTGGCGCATTCGCAGTGGTTCGGCGGCATTTACATCGAGCCAAAAAATTTCTTTCCACAATTCGCGGTGGATAGTGAGAATTATTTTGAGATGTATCCGGAATTCGTGATGAAGCCGGAGGAGTTGCTGGCGTTCAAGCGCGATCGGCAGGGTGCCATCGTTGGCCGCAAACTCGCCGATCAATACGGCTGGAAAGTGGGCGATGTGATTCCCATTCGCGGCACCATTTTTCCCGGCAACTGGCAATTCACCATCCGCGCCATCTTTGACGGCAGGGACGAAACCACCGTCACGCGCCAGTTCCTTTTTCAGTGGAATTACATCAATGAATTTCTGCTCAAGAAATTTCCTCGCCGCGCGGATCAGATCGGCATTTTCAGCGTCGAGGTGACCGATCCGGGCCGCACTGCCGACATCGCCAGAGCAATCGATGCCGAGTTCAAAAATTCTCTCGCGGAGACGCTCACCGAAACCGAGAAATCGTTTCAGTTGGGTTTCGTCGCGCAATCCGAAGCCATCGTGGTCGCGATCCGCGTGGTGTCGTTTGTGGTGATTTTCATCATCATGGCGGTGGTGGCGAATGTGATGGCGATGACGGCGCGCGAACGCTTGGCTGAATACGCGACGCTGAAGGCGCTGGGTTTCTCGCCCGGTTTTGTCGCGGCACTGGTATTTGGCGAAGCGATGATGCTGGCGATGATCGGTGCTGGCATCGGCATCTTGCTCACGTTCCCGGTGGCGCAAGGCTTTGCCGCGTCCCCTGCTGGCGCATTGTTTGCGGTGTTCAAGGT
>JANLQC010000529.1:0-2840 GCA_031367575.1 Betaproteobacteria bacterium
GGCGGAATTGGTAGACGCACTGGATTTAGGTTCCAGCGCCTCACGGCGTGGGGGTTCGAGTCCCTTCTTTCGCACCATCACAAAACTCAACAACTACTTCGCGGACGCCCGATTGCGGGCCGGTGGCCAGATCGTTTCGCATCAACCGGGTCGCCCAGTAGCCAACGCACAATGCCCTAAGGACTTTCATGCAAGCACAAGCCAATACTTCTGGTACTTCGGGTTCATCCATTCCGCCCGGCGCAGCAATCGCTGCAACGGTCAGCCGTCTGGAACGGAATCTGATCCTTTCGTTGCCTGCCGTTGAGATCGAATCGCAAATCGCGACCAAGCTCAAGCAGATTGCGCGCACCGCAAAAATGTCCGGCTTTCGGCCGGGGAAAGTGCCTTTCAACATCATCGCGAATCAATACGGCTACCAGGTTCGCCAAGAGGTGATGTCGGATTCCGTGCAGAAGTCGTTCGCGAACGCGGTTGCCGGACAAAACTATCGGGTGGCCGGTTATCCACGAATCGCCCCCGCCAATTCGGGCAATTCGGCTGACAAGTTTGAGTTCAGCGCCACTTTTGAAGTCTATCCGGAGGTGAAACTGGGGTCGCTCGCGGGCATGAAACTGGTTCGCCCTGCGGCGGCGGTGACGGATAACGACGTGGATAACACGCTCGAAACACTGCGCAAACAGCGCGCAAGCTATGACAAAGTTGAGCGCATCGCCGAAAAAGGGGATTTCCTCGTGGTGGACTTTCGCGGCACGCTGAACGGCGAAGCGTTCAAGGGCGGCGACGCGGAGAACTTCGGGGTGGTGTTGGGTGAAGGCCGCATGTTGCCGGATTTCGAGGCGGCGTTGATCGGCATGGAAGGCGGCGGCGCAAAGTCATTTGACCTTACCTTTCCTGCCGACTATCAGCCCGAATTGGCCGGCAAGACGGTGCAGTTTGCGGTGACGGTAAAAGTGGTCAATGCGCCGAAATTGCCGCCGGTGGACGCGGAATTCGCAAAAACATTGGGTGTGGCCGACGGCGATATCGCAAAGATGCGCGGTGAAATCAAAACAAATCTCGAACGTGAGTTGAAAAAACGCATTCAGTCCAAAACTAAGGATCAGGTGATGGACGCGCTTTCGTCTGTCGCCGAACTGGATTTGCCGCGTTCGTTGGTGGACATGGAAATCGGGCGCTTGCAGGAACAGGCAGTGAAGGATCTTGACGCGCGCGGAATGACCACCAAGGATCTGCAATTGCCGCCGGAGTTGTTTGTCGAGCGCGCCGAAAAGCGCGTCAAGCTGGGATTGATTTTGAATGAAGTGGTGAAGCAGCACGATCTCAAGGCAAAGCCAGAGCAAATCCGCGCAATTGTTGAGGAGCATGCCGAGAGTTTTGAAGATCCGAAGCAGATGGTACGGTGGTATTACAGCGATCAATCGCGTCTTGCCGATGTCGAGGCGATTGTGCTGGAGGAAAATGTCGTGGAATGGGCGGCAAAAACGATGGATGTTTCGACGATGACTCATTCGTTCGATGAAATAATGGAGATTACCCGCAAATGAAACGCACCATGGGATTCGGCGATTTTCAATCGCAGGCATTTGATCTGACCGGCATGGCACCGAGCGAAGGCGATCATTTCGAAACCCGCGGATTGGGCTATGTGCCGATGGTCATCGAGCAATCGGGACGCGGCGAGCGTGCGTTCGATATTTATTCGCGGCTGTTGAAAGAGCGGGTCATTTTTCTGGTCGGCGAAGTCAACGATGCCACGGCCAATCTCATCGTTGCGCAAATGCTGTTTCTGGAGTCCGATAACCCGGACAAGGATATTTCGCTCTACATCAATTCACCGGGCGGCTCGGTTACCGCCGGTTTGGCGATTTACGACACGATGCAATTCATCAAGCCTGATGTCACCACGCTTTGCACCGGATTTGCTGCCAGCATGGGCGCGTTCCTGCTCGCCGCCGGCACCAAAGGCAAGCGCATATGTCTGCCAAATTCACGGGTGATGATTCATCAGGTATCAGGCGGATTCCGCGGTCAGGCGTCGGACATCGCGATCCACGCGAAGGAAACTTTGTTTTTGAAAAACCGTCTCAATGAGATCATGGCCAAGCACACCGGGCAGTCGATAGAAATCGTTGAAAGGGACACGGATCGCGACAATTTCCTGTCTGCGGAGGATTCGCTGAAATACGGTATCATCGACAAGATTCTGGAAAATCGTCATCAAGTTTGATGGCGATATGGTTGGCAAACACGGCTTGAAGATGCGCGCCAAGTGTCCGCTTTTCGCGCGGGCGATGCGATGCGTCGATGCTGTGGACGAATGACGCGGCGATAACACGGTGAAGATCAGGCAAGGGTTGAAACGGGCGCATCAATGACCGAAAAAGTTGGCGAAAAACTGCTCTATTGCTCCTTCTGTGGCAAAAGCCAGCATGAAGTGAGAAAACTGATCGCCGGTCCGTCGGTGTTTATCTGTGACGAGTGCATCGACCTTTGCAACGATATCATCCGCGAGGAAGCGCAAAGCGATCCAAACGCGAAATCCGCCAAAAGCGATCTGCCGACGCCGCAGGAAATCTGCGACATACTCGATCAATACGTGATCGATCAGATTCAAGCCAAGAAAATTCTGTCAGTGGCGGTATACAACCACTACAAGCGCCTGAAAACCGGTGCCAAAGACGGTGAAGTCGAGCTCGCAAAATCAAATATTTTGCTGATCGGGCCAACCGGTTCGGGCAAGACTTTGCTGGCACAGACGTTGGCGCGATTGCTGAACGTTCCATGCGTCATCGCCGAGGCAACCACGCTGACCGAAGCCGGTTACGTCGGTGAGGATG
>JANLQC010000547.1:0-1899 GCA_031367575.1 Betaproteobacteria bacterium
ACTGGCGCGTGAAACCCTCCGGCACACTCGGCTACAACAAGGCCGAGGTCACGCTTGGCGGCGTCGATACGCGCACGCTTTCATCGAAAACGATGCAAGTCAACCATGTGCCGGGGCTCTATTTCATCGGCGAAGTGGTCGATGTCACCGGCCACTTGGGTGGCTTTAATTTTCAGTGGGCGTGGGCGTCGGCGGTGGCGGCCGGGCAGGCGCTGTGACCCTGTGACCCGTTCATGAAACCGCTTCGGCTGGTGCTCGACACCAACGTCGTCGTCGATTGGCTGGTGTTCGATGACCGCTTCATGCTGCCGCTGCGCGAAGGTGTCGCCAATGGTGCCATCGTGGTTCTAACCCACGAACCCGCCATCATCGAGCTGCGGCGGGTGCTGGGATACAAGCAACTCAAACTCGATGCAATGCGGCAGGATGATATTTTCAATCGGTATTGCGAAAAGACCACCACGTTCAACATGCCCGCCGACTTTTCGCTGAAGAGTTTGATGCTGCCGGGAGGTTTTCCGCGCTGCCGGGACCGCGACGATGAACATTTTCTCGCCCTCGCCTACCACGCGAATGCCGACGCACTGATCTCGCGCGACAACGCGGTCTTCGGATTGAAAACCCGCGCGGCGAAATTCGGCATGACGATTTTGAATGTGCCGCAGATGATTGAAATGCTTCGGTAGCGCGTCAATCGCAGGATGGGTGGAGCAGAGCGATACCCATCCCTGGGCCTGAGATTGATCCGCGTAGAACGCCATCCGGCGCGCCGTTTGGAACAAAAAGCCGCTGAAACCCGCGCCAGTGCTAGTGTTCGACAATATCAAGAATGCCGTGCGCCCACTTCCCGCCCCAACGCCAGCGCCGCCACAATCGCGCAACCGAGCGTGACCGCAACCCCAACAAACACCATTGAATACTGTTGCCGATCCAGCAACATGCCGAACACCACCGGCGACAGCGCAAGGCCCACGTCCAGCCCCGAATAGACCATCCCGTATACGCGCCCATAGGCACCTTCGCCCAGACGTGCCTTGGTCGCGGCGCGCACCAGCAGATCGCGCGACGGACCGGCGATGCCGACACCGAATCCCATCAGCGCCATCGTCGGCAGCACCAGCCAGATCGGCATCGGCATGAACGCGAGCAGCAACGCAAACACCACGCCGGATGAGAACGCGAACATGACGTAACGCTCATGCTGATTGCCGGGCTTGGCGAGAAATCCGCCCAGCAACAGTCCCACCGAGCCACCGACCAAATAAATCGACAATGCGGACGTCGATGCCGCCAGCGACAGGCCAAACAATTCGCGCAGCAACGGCGGTGCGAAATTTTGCAGCGCGCCGAAACCGAAGGTGGAAAAAAAGAAAAAACCAAACGCGAACCAGATCATCGGTTCGCGCAAAAATGACCAGGGGTTACGCACCGATGTGGGTGATTCGGCCGGCGTCGCGGCAGCGGGCGATGAACGCTGCAATTCATATCGAAGCAAGTCGCGTTTCCAGATCAACGTGGCCAACGACAGCGCGCCGATCAATGCCGCACCGATGCCCGCCGCGCGCCAACCGGCCACGCTTGCAATTGCCGCCATGTAAATCGGCGCAATTGCCCAACCGAGGTTTCCGGAAATTCCGTGGGTGGAAAATGCATGCCCCATGCGTACCGGCGACACGCGCCGCGCCAGCAACGCGAAATCGGCCGGGTGAAATACGCTGTTGCCGATGCCCGCCACCACCGCCGCCACGAACAGCGCCGCGAAATTCGGCGCAATCGATACCAGCACACCGGAACATGACAACAGTCCGACGCCCGCGCACAACACGCGGTGCGCGCCGAACTGGTCCACCCAGATGCCGGCCAGCGCCTGACCGATGCTGGAGACGACAAAAAACACCG
>JANLQC010000586.1:0-2029 GCA_031367575.1 Betaproteobacteria bacterium
GTGAAATTTACCTGCGCGGCAAGTTGCTCGCGGATCGCCAACATTCCGCGCCACCTGAAACGCGGCGCGTCGGCGTGGTGTTTCAGGACTACGCGCTGTTTCCGCACTTAACGGTGCAGCAGAATATTGGCTTCGGATTGCGCGCCCTTTCGCGCGCTTCGGCGGGCACGCGCGTCGCGGAAATGCTCACGCTGATTCGATTGACAACGGAGGCCGGCAAATATCCGCACGAACTTTCCGGCGGGCAGCGCCAGCGGGTTGCGCTCGCGCGGGCACTGGCGCCGCGCCCGGACTTGCTGCTGCTCGACGAGCCATTTTCAAATCTGGATGTGGCGTTGCGCGAAAGCCTTGGCATCGAGGTGCGCGAACTATTACGCACGCTCGAAACCCCCGCGCTGCTGGTCACGCACGATCAGCACGAAGCGTTTTCGATTGCCGACAAAATCGGCGTGATGCATCAAGGGCACATCGAACAATGGGACACCGCATACAACCTTTACCACCGTCCGGCATCGCGGTTTGTGGCGGATTTTGTTGGGCAGGGCGTGTTGCTGCGCGGCACCACGCTCAGTGACGGAAGTATCGATACCGAGCTCGGTGCCATGCATCCGACCAATCTCCCAATTGGCTCGGTCGCATCGGGACAATTTGCCGACGTGTTGGTGCGGCCCGACGATATTTTGCACGACGATTTAAGCACTTCGCAGGCGGAAGTCGTGCGCAAGGCGTTTCGCGGCGCGGAGATTTTGTACACGCTGAAACTGGCCAGCGGCACCAACGTTTTTTCACTTGTGCCTTCGCACCACAACCACGAAATCGGGCAGCGAATCGGCATCAAACTGGAAATCGACCATGTGGTCGCGTTCCCGGTTCCGGTCGCTGCGGCTTTGGCCTAGTGTAGTGCTTCGCAGAACCGCGCTGGCGACGACCAAGGAAGAAATGGCCACAAATCAGTTTTATCGACGCGAACGCGCCAAATCGAATGGCCCGGCCGATGATGCCGGGGGCAATTGGCCTCGCGTGTTGGCGGCGGACGACAATTCCATCAATCGCCTGTTGCTCGCGCGCCATCTCATGGCACTTGGCATGCAACCGGTGATGGCGGAAAATGGCGCAGAAGCACTGGCGCAGTGGCGCGACGCGCCCAATGGCCATTACGCGATGATCATTACCGATTGCATCATGCCGGTGATGGATGGCTACGAATTGGCGCGTGCCCTGCGCGCGCTCGAAGCGAAAGAAGGCCGCGCGCGCACGCCCATGCTGGCATGGACCGACAATGCCGCGCCCGACATTGTCGTGAAATGCCGCGAGGCCGGCATCGACGATTTGCTCGCCAAGCCAGTCGACCTTTTTCATTTGAAAGCGATGATCAAAAAATGGTTGCCATGGTTGCCACGTTTGCCACAGTTGCCAAGGGTGGCACAGGCGGCAGTCGATTCGGCCACCTCAAGGCCGAGGCACGCGACAGCGCCGGCCGGCCAATTTGAACCCGCCATCGACGCGGCACCCGCCATCGATATGCAGATGTTCAGGGAGTCATTTGGTGACGATCAAGAAACCGCGCAACACCTGTTGAACAAAGTTTGCTCAAAATTGGCGCCGCAAATCGACGCGCTCGCATTGAGTCTCGACCGCAATGAACTGGCCGCAATCAAACACGCCAGCCATAAACTCAAAGGGGCCAGCGGCATGATTGGCGCAACCCCGTTGGCGGCAATTTGCGACGCCATTGAAACCGCCGCGCGCAACGGCAACGCCGCCGCCGTATCGGCATTGCGCGCACGCTTTGCCATTGAAGCCGAACGAACCACGGCAGCACTTGCGATGCTCAAATCGAAACAGGGCAAATGATGAAATGGTCGCCGAACTGAAACAATGGCAGTGGCGGTTCAAGCGTATCGAGAGTGCGGAGTGCAGAGTGCAGAATGGTTAAGGCGTCATGTCACTCGGTTAAGCCCATGACGTCCCGGAAAACGGATGATAGGATGGGTGGAGCGCAGCGATACCCATCGTTCTTGCGAGGTGC
>JANLQC010000603.1:0-3598 GCA_031367575.1 Betaproteobacteria bacterium
GCGCGAACTGATTTCGCAGGCGGCGTAGGGAGTTGGTGAACCAGGCGTAAGTCTGGGCCGATCACTTCAACCTGGAATCATCAGTCGGTCGGGTGTGGGTGTGCGGTTTAGGCTTGCCGGCAAGGCACCCTCATTTGACCATCGACGCAGCAACCTTCACATTGCAACGCGGAGGGTGCGCCACTGGCACGCCGAAACGGCCGGCGAGTCTGAAAAATGTGCGGTCGCGCTCGCGGCGGTCTCACCCGACAGGTGAATAATTCGCGAGGGAATACCGCGCCGCGTGTTCAATCAATTCCCAAACGATCCAAGCGATATCGCAGGCTTCGAAACGTAATGCCAAGCACTTTCGCGGCGGCAGTTTTATTGAAGCGCGTCAGCTCGAGTGCTTTCTGGATTTGTTCGCGCTCGATGCGGTCGAGATATTCATGCAACGGCAACGTGCGCTCACCGGAGAGCGCGGCGATCGCGCTGCCGGGTAAGGCGGTGTCCTCGGTCAAATGCAGATCAGCCTCGCCAATGACTTTGCCATCGCATAGCGCCATCGCGCGTTCGAGAATATTTTCCAGTTCGCGCACGTTTCCGGGGTAATCGTAGCCTTTCAATGCATGCAACGCGTCATCGCCCAGCCCAGGCTGTTCAACGCCGGACAGCGACGCAATCCGTTCCAGAACGAGTTTGACCATCAACGGAATATCCTCGGGAATTTCACGCAGGCTGGGCATTTTTAGTTCGATCACGTTCAGCCGATAAAACAAATCCTGCCGGAATTCACCTGCCGCCACTTTCTCCGCGAGATTCTTGTGAGTGGCGGAAATGATCCGAAAATCGACCGCGATTTCGGCCGTATCGCCAACCTTGCGCACTTTTTTTTCCTGAATGACTCGCAATAATTTAACTTGCATCAGCAGCGGCAAGTCACCCACTTCGTCAAGGAACAGCGTGCCACCTCCGGCCGCGTGCAAGAAACCGTCCTTGTCAGTATCTGCGCCGGTGAACGCACCTTTGCGATAACCGAAAAACTCGCTTTCCATCAGATTCTCGGGGATGGCACCGCAATTGACGGCGACAAACGGCGCTTCTCGCCGCGCAGAGCCCGAATGAATCAGGCGCGCGGCGACCTCTTTGCCGGTGCCGGATTCGCCTGCGATGTAAACCGGTGCCTGGCTGCGTGCAAGCTTGGCGATCATGTCGCGCGCCCGCGCGATCGGCGCGGATTCCCCAAGCAATCGTGTTGCGGCCAAATTGTTCTCGCCATTGCCTGCGGGCGCAGTGCCTGCCACGATCTTTTCTGACGCAGTATTGCGTCGCCCGCGCTCGCCGCGATCCGCCACCGTTTTCGGCAAATTCAACGCCGATGTGATCACCTCGCGAAGCTGCTTCAACTGGATTGGCTTGGAAATGTAGTCGAATGCACCGGCCTTCAATGCCGATACCGCGTTGTCTGTGCTGCCGTATGCCGTGATCACCGCCACTGGCGTGTTGCCATGATTTGCGGCGATGTGTGCGAGCACGGCAAGACCATCTCCATCCGGCAGTCGCATATCGGTGAGACACAAATCGAACGGCCGTTCATTGAGGCGCGCGTACGCTTCCTCGCAACTGCGCGCGGCCACCGCCTCAACGCCCATGCGCATCAGGGTCAGCACCAGCAGTTCGCGGATATCTGCTTCGTCGTCAACGATCAGGACATGTTTGGTCGTCATGTGGTTTGGTGGATTCCGCTCATGGTCAATCGAAAACAGGCACCTGTCTGCGTTTCATCGACGATGCATTCCAGACGCGCGCCGTTGACATCGGCGAGCTCTTTCGCAATATACAACCCCAACCCGGTGCCGCGCGAGTCGGTGGTAAAAAACGGCTCGAACAAATGAAGCAGCGCATCCTGGGATACCCCGGGGCCATCGTCAATCACATCAAGAATCAGACTGTCCGGCAGCGCACCGGGCTGCAGGCGAATGACAATTCCACCCGGTCGCCCGCTGCCATGGTGGCGCGCATTTCGTACCAGATTCCAAAGCACCTGATCAAAATGGCTTCGATCAAACAAGGGCCGCATTTGCGTTTGCACCATGACATCGAAGGTCTCGATATCCTGCTTTTCGTTGGCGCAAAAATCCTGAACAAATCGCGCCAGATAAGCGCGCGCATCGATTGGCTCCGGGTGCGCGCGGTCGCGGCGATTTAGATACAAGACTTCTTCGACCATTCGATCCAGCCGGTGGGCATTGTCACGAATGATGGTCAGCAACCGCGTGTCCTCCACGCGGCGCGGACTTTGTTCGCTGTCCTCCGCCATCAGCTCGGCGGCGTGATTGATGCTCGAGAGCGGATTGCGGATCTCGTGCGCAATACTCGCCGTCAAGCGGCCCAGTGCCACCAGTTTCATTTGCTGCGCCTGCGCGCGGATCCGGCTTGCGTCTTCGATAAATATCACCGTCGGCGCGGGTTTCGCGGCACCGATCGCGACGAAACGCACTTGATACTCCTTCTGCGTTTTCGGGTCGCGCACCATGGAAAAAAGGTGGTTCGGATCGCGCCGCCATTGCTCCAGCTGAATCGCGAGCGGCGGCGAAGTCTCCGCGAGCGTCCGGCTGCCAGCGAATTTCAAACCGCCGATCAAGGCCTCGCTTTGCGGATTGTGCTGGCGTATCAAACCCTTTTCATCGACCACCACAAAACCATCCTGCATGTCGCGTATCACGAGCTGGTTGATTTGCGCAAGATTTGCCAAATCCACGCCGCGCTCCTCGGCAATCTGCTCGGCACCGCGCGCATACTTGGCAAGCGTGTATCCGAGTCCCGCGATCAGAAAAAAACTGCCCGCCAATAATCCCGCCTGCAAGAAATCGGTCGGCGTCGTGTCCAACGCAAGAAATTGCCACGATTGCTCGAGCAATATGGCAAGTGCCGCCAGTGCGGCGTGAAAATAGGCGATTCTGCCGCGCGCCACCAAGCCGGATGCCGCCAACGTCACCAGCAACAGCAGCCCGATCCCGCTTTTGACCCCGCCGGCCGCATTCATGAGAAACGTGATGCTGACCACATCGACCACGACTTGCGCGGTCAGGTGAATGGCGCTGCGTGGCACCTGCAAATGGGCCATCCCCAGCAAGCCGACGGCTGCCACGAAATAAAATGCCAACGACCACAACGCCAGCGTCGGCGAGGCGGCTATCAACAATTGGTAGCGCTGCGAACCCCAAACCGAAATGATCATGATGACGGCGATGATCACGCGGTAAGTGCAAAACGTGGTCAGCGACCGCCAGATCGCTTCGACACGCAGCAAGTCGGACGTCAGGCTGGCGTCTTTAGCCGACGGCGGGATCGCGGCAGGAGTCGGTGCGCTTAGCATTGCGGCATGGGGATTTCAATTTTCACGCGGATTGGCGGTGTAGGCACTGCTTCGGCGTGCGGCAGGTTTTTTTGCCATCTTCTTGCGCGCTTTCGGACTCCGGCATGAAAACGCCGCAAAGATCGCATTTCACCATTTGTTCAGGGCCTTCATTTTTGCGGTGAGCCGCGTCGTTTTTGGCGCTGGTGCCCGCTTTCTTGCCCAGCCCCTTGATCAGCAGCCAGACCAGAATGCCCGCTG
>JANLQC010000647.1:0-2560 GCA_031367575.1 Betaproteobacteria bacterium
GGCTTTTTCGCCCCAAACACCGCACCAGTGCTGGACTTTCAACATTGTTTGAACAAGTGAAAATACTGCCGCGATACCGGCAGTTTTTCCTTTTGGACCTGGATATGCACCACCAGTTTTTCCGGCACTTCGCGTACCGCGCGGTCAATCGCGTTGGCGTTGATGATGGTGCCGCGATGCACCTGCCAGAAAATTTCTTCGTCCAGGCCGTCGATCAACTCTTTCAATGGTGTGCGCACCAGCGCTTCGGATTCTTTCAATACGATACGCGTGTACTTGGTGTCGGACTGGAAAAACAGCACTTCTTCAACGTTGATCAATTTGGTGTGATTGCCAAGCGAAGCACGGATCCATTTCAATTTGCTCGCCGTTGATTTGGCGTTCTGGTTCAACAAATGCCCCAACAGTCCGGTCAGATCCGCAGGTGCCGAATTGAGGCGTTTTTTAACGCGCGCCACCGCCGTGGCAAGGCGATCGGTTTCAACCGGTTTCAGCAGGTAATCGGCGGCCCCATTTTCAAACGCCTGCACCGCGTATTCATCGAAGGCGGTAATGAAAACGATGTGCGCCGCATCGCCGATTTCGGCCGCGACTTCGAGACCGGTTTTTCCCGGCATGCGGATATCCAGAAACGCGACGTCGGGGCGGTGCTGGTTCCACAGGTCAACGGCCTCAACGCCATTGTTGGCGACGCCTGCGATGATGAGTTCGGGCCAGACTAATTTCAGCGCGCCGAGCAATCGTTCGCGCATCAGCGGTTCATCTTCAGCGATCAGTGCGGTGGTCATGCCGGGTTTCCTTTCAAATTTTGTTTCAATGGAATGTCTTGAGGCGGCAGCGGCAAATCAATTACCGCCATAAATCCATGCGGCAGGTTGCGCGAAACCACCAGCCGCGCCGAATCGGAAAACAACACGCGCAGCCGCTGACGAATATTGTCGAGCCCCACCCCGCCGCCCGACTGCGCCGCGTTCAGCCCCTGCCCGGTATCGGTCACGGTGATGCGCAATCGATCAACATCGCGCGCGGCACTGACATGAATGGTTCCGCCTGCAAGGCTTGGCTCAAGGCCATGCTTGATGGCGTTTTCAACCAGCGAAATCAGCATCGCGGGCGGCACCGACAGGCCACGCAGATCATCCGGCAACGCCAGCGTGAACGCGAGGCGATCATGCATGCGCGTTTGCATGATCGCGAGGTAGGCCTGCATGACCGTGAATTCGCGCCCCAGGGTGGTGGTGTCCTCGCGCAAGCTTTTCAGGCCGCCACGCAGAAACGTGATGAGCTGCGCCGTCAATTCGGCCGCTTCCGGTGCCTTGCCTTCGGCGAGTTGCTGTACTGAAGCCAGCGTGTTGAACAGAAAATGCGGCTCGACCTGTGCTTGCAGCAATTTCAATCGCGCATCCGCCACTTGGCGGCCCATGCGTTCCTGTTGTGCCTGCCGCTCAAGCTGCTGATTGCGTCGCAGTAGCTGGCCGCGCCGGAACTGCACGATGCTCACCATCAGCACCGCGTACACCATCCCCGCGATCAGCCCGCCGAACAATATTTTGGGTGCGGCGCGCGCGAATTCGTCGGCCACGTTGTTGAGATTGCCGGCGTTGAAAATATTGGCACCGAGCCCGCCGGCAATGGCACCGGCCAGCGTGACGCCGATCAACAGCACCATGCTCTTGGTGCCGGTTTTGATTCGCGATGGCCCGAACCACGCGCCGGACAGCGCCACGATCATTGACATCAACATGACCGCACTCAACGCCAGCGCACCGAGCCATCCCAGATTATTGAGCGCAAGTTTGGCGAACAAACCGCCGGCCAGCCAAAGCCCGATCAGGATGGCCGCATAACGCACGCGACGTTTGCGGATCGCCGCGTCGAATGCAATCAATTCAGCGCGCTCAAACGGTGTCAGGCGTGCGAGGCCGCGCGCCTCGGCGCGGGCGTACCAGTCTTTGAAAAGCTGTATCGGTTTCATGGAATTCATGTCAAGCCGTGAGACTACCGAACAATGTCAATGGTCACAACGTCTGTGCGATGAATGACGAATGGACGGGATGAACCGGGGCATGCGCAGAATTTGTCGAATGTCTGAATGCCCGACGGCGCGGGCGCATGTAAACTATTCTTTTTTGCACAGTCGTCGCCGTTGTGTGCCCGATACATATTATCCGGAGGAAAAGCATGGCCGATATCGAACTGCATCGCACCCATCATCTGGGTCTCAAAGGCGCCCGTGCGGCGGCGGACAAAATGGCGGAAAGGCTGGACGAAAAGTTTGACCTTACCAGCGAATGGAAAAGCGATACGCTGCATTTCAACCGCGCCGGCGTGAACGGCCGGCTGGTGGTGACCGATCACGACATGACGCTCGATGTCACGCTGGGTTTCATGCTGAAAATGATGAAAGGCCCGATTGAAAAAGCGGTGCATGAACAACTCGACACGGTGCTTGATGCGGCACCGGTAAAGGTCGCCGTGAAAACCGCCCCCAAGAGTGGCGCGAAAAAACCGGCGGCGAAAAAAAAGTAACCCCGTAGGATGGGTGGAGCGCAGCGATACC
>JANLQC010000683.1:0-5839 GCA_031367575.1 Betaproteobacteria bacterium
GTTCATCAAGTGAGCCAAGCTCTTCGAGGAGAATGTTATATGTATGCCCTCCATCGAGAAGGCCATGCAAATTGGCGTTCTTCATCTGAATGGTCAACTTCGAAGACTTGTTGTCGAATGAAACGTTTTCCGCGGATACAACGATGCCTCGATTCATGAATACAAACAGTTCAGGATTGTCGTGCACGCTATTCCGGATTGAATTTGGAACCGAGCCGGTAAGCTTCGGATCACGGACGTTTATTTTTCGCCAAACTTAAAAAAATGGTAACTGTCGCAAATAAACGATAGCGTAAAAGTTGCGATAACCGTGTTTTTCAAACGGGGTGTCAAGATGGCGAAACGAAACAACTGGGAAAGTGAAACGGACAGAGTTGTCCATATAGATGGTTCCTTATTAGTAAGTTGGAAGACTTAACAGATTGCCGAGGCTTCCCTACGGCTGGCCTATCTTTCGATAAGGCAAGGGATATTCTCCGCTCGCATCGCATCGTCGTCAAGTTTGTCTGCCCTTATTCGTGTCCCAGTCTTTTTATGGATTGGTGGCCAGGCTCGTTTTACCAGAAACAATTGCCTTTGCACCCACGCGCCGACGCTTGTTTCCAGCCGAGAAGCCTCATTTGCCGAATCGATTAGGGGTCAGGCTCGCAGTTCCAGCGAAATAGCGAAAAACTCTAGCGCCAGCAACCCTTTCCGACACGAAAGCCGCCAAAGGCCGCGCCAGCAATAGACTTTGCTTTTTCCTTTGGGCAACAATATCGACCGCCAAAAAAAACAAAGCGGCGAACCGAAGTCCGCCGCTTTGATGATGCCTTCAGCAAAAATCACTTATGCCGTTGCTGCATTTATTCCGCAGGGGCCACCGACCGTGCAGGCAAAAATATTACGCGTGATTGATTTTGCGCGACGCGGTGACGACGATGGTTTCCAGCATCATGTCCGGCGCGCGTGAGGCGGTGACGACGATGGCATCCATTTTCTGCACGACGGCTTCCGGCGTGTGATTGGCCGCCGCCGGACGGCTGTTGAAGACGCCGCTGGCCAGTGCGAACAGGGTGATTGTGACGAGGGCGACGGTGGCGATGTTGTCTTTGTTGCTGCGGGTAAATTGGGTTTTCATGAGTTTCTCCTAAGGGTCGGTAGTGGGTGTTGCGTTGTTTGATGACCGAACTTTATCGATGCTGGCGGTGGGCCTCAATCGGGATGCGACCAATTGCACAAAACGGCGTGCGAAACGCTGTTTTTGCGTCTGTTTTGAGTGTCCGCGCGCGGGCAGCCATGCACGGGGGCAGTCGCGACAGGGCGCTTTTGTCACCTGCCGGGCTTGATTTTTAATACGAAATAATACGAACACATTCGCGCGGAACAGCAGGAATTGGCGTCGTGAACAGGCCTACAATGACCTGCCCGAACGGGTTTCTCTCAAAAGGAGCGAGTCATGAAAAAATTTGCGATTGCCGTCCTGCTATCTGCGGGGGCGTTGGTGAGTCACGAGGCGTACGCGGGTGGCCCGGCGGTTGTCGGTGCGGTGGAAGGTGCCGTGGTCGGTAGCCAATTCGGCGGCGCGCACGGTGCGGTGGCCGGTGCCATTATCGGTGCGATCATCGGTAGCACGGTCGAGGAAACGCAGGATCGTCGCAGTCGCGGGCGGTCGGATCGCGACGACGCGCGTTACGATGTCCGCAACGATTCGCGCTATGACGCCCGCTACGATGCCCGCTACGATGCCCGATACGAACCTGCGCCGGTTTACCAGCAGCCCTACTATGAGGCGCGCTATGAGCCGCGGTATGAACCGCGCTATGAGCCCCGCCGGGTGGTTTATGTCAATGCGCCAATAACCGTTTCACCGGCGTATGAACGCTATCCGCTTTCGTACGTGGATTATTACCCCGCACCAAACTATGGGGTGCGCTATGCCGCGCCCCGCCACACGCACTATGGGTCGCGCCATGATCGCGCTTACAGTTACCCGCGCTACGACCATCGCTCACGCTATTGAGCGCAATATTGCCAATAGAAACTGACTATTGCCTCAACCGTTGAGCGCAATATCGGCGAGGCATTCGTGGCCCTTGGGTGTGACCAGGAAGGTGCCCGCCACCGTGCCGGCGACAATATGCCCTTTCCTGCCGAGAAACGCAGCCACGGCCGCATCAGGGCGAAAATCGGGATCAGCCGCGAGCGCGCGCAGGCCCGCAACGCATTTGTTGACCAGTAGCGCCTCGGTGCCTTTCGCGGTCAAGGCGTAACCGCCGTCTTTGCGTACCGCGAGAAACTTGATGCCGACAAGGTGTTTCGCGTTTCTCGCCACACAAGCGTTGGGCTTGGCTGACTTCGGCATCTTGTCGGCTTGCTCCAGCGCATCGAATTCATCCCGGCTCAAACGGTGGGTCATGTTGGTTCCTGTGGGCGCGCATCAATCGGCAGGCGTGACCCATGCTACGTAACGTGGCGTCAACGCGCAAGCGGGATTCGTCGCATGGATGCACCGCGCCATAAACCGGAAATTTTGCGAATAAGTGCAAATATTTGTTAATTTAATTGGCTCGCCGTCTCGTTCAGCCGTATATTTCGTTTTCCGCCTGTCAGATGATGTTTGGCGTGCCGCAAAAATTGCCGGTCGAAAAAATATGGAAAACAGCGTACGCAAAATCAGCAAAGCCCTGCTCGACCTCGCCAGCGTTTCCGACGCGGTGCTTCACGCCACGCCCAAGGCACAGGGCGCGTTGAAAAGCGGCAAGCTTGAAGCGACGCAGAAAAACCTGTTGGAACGGATCGATGGATTTCGTTCGATCGATCAATTGCTGGCCATGTCCGGCGATCTTTTCGGCGTGCATGCGGCGCTTGGCACGATGATGGCCGCAGGACTGGTTACATCCGACTTCACGCTCGGCAGCGGTGCTGAAGAATCCGTCCTTGCTGTGACGGCGGCGCCAGCCGCAATTATGCCGGCACCGGCCCATACCCTTGCACCTGCGGCGACGCCGAAAATCGCGACCGCAATGCCCGAACCCAAAATGGTTCCGGTGGCGAAAATTTTGGCGCCTCGACCGCCACCCGAATCGCCGCCGCTGAGCGAACTCGACAACGCCAAACAACTATTGTTGGAGGAAGCAAAGCTGGCGCTGGGCAAAGGGGCGGAAAAACTGCGGACACGCATCGACGCTTGTCGATCAATCGAAGAAATATTCGATTTGATCGTAAAGGTTCAGGAGCACCTCACCACCAGCGGCAAGGCCGACCCGGAAATATTTCTCGACCGACTCACCAACGGTCTTGCGGCGGCGCGCAAGAAGCCTTCGGCTGCGAAGAAAATGTCGGCACCTTAGTTTGCGAACTACCCGTAACGGGAATGACGCAGACAGGCGCACGATGCATGCCGGGCGAAAAATGAAAAACGGCAGATCTAGGTCTGCTGTTTTCTTTGATACAAAACCCCAGTACTGGTGCGGCTTTTGGCGATCTTTCCGCCTAAAAACCGCGCCAGTGCTGGAGTTTCATGCCTTTATTCCTGTCCAAAGTTGCGGTTGCGTCATTGGATTCTCCGGTTGATTGCCGCAAGGCGGACAGCGGGTTACCTGGACGCAACGATAATTTTCACGTCGCGCGGCGCGGTGACAACGATCGTTTCCAGTTTGACGGTTTCAACTCGCGGTGCGGTGATGACGATGGTCTCCATTTTTTGCACAACCGGATAATCTGCGCGTGCTTCGGTGCTGTTGACGATGGCACCGAGGATGGTTATTGCCGTGGCGACAAGAACGGCGGCGGTGGCAATGTTGTCTTTCAGGTTGTCTTTGATGTATTCGGTTTTCATGATTTTCTCCAGATGGTTGTGTTCGGTCGGATTGGTGTTTCGCGGTTGATGACGCCACTTTAGTTATGCCGCCCGGCACGCTCAAACGGTTTGCGATGAAATGGAGAAAATGGCGTGCGAATGCGCCGAAAAGCGGCGTAATCGACATCCACACGCGCGGGATGGGGCGGCGATGGAGGCGGTGGTGAAAGCGATGTTGAGCCGAAGGGTGGTTCCGGCGAGTGGCGCAGGCAAATGCCGCGCGCGACCTGAAATCAGGGCGAAATCAAGCCGATTTCCGGGGCGGTGTTACTGGGGCGTGGCCGAGAGTCGGAAAGTGCGCCGGACAGCAATCAGCCAAGATGGCTTTTAGCCGCCGATTTTTGTGTCAGAAACAGATTTTTTGAACCAGCGATCCAGCATCTGTTTTTCGTAGCGCAGAAATTCGCCGGAATTGTAATGGTTGTAGCCGCTGAGATACGACATGTCGGTGATACGCTCCTCGCCGGTTTTCAGCGTTTTGCCCTGTGACTGCAAGTCAAAGCGAAGCGTGACGGTGGGCCAATCCGCTTTTCCGCGAAGAATGCGCAAGTCTCCAGTGGCGCGCGCAAATGGCTCGATCCGCCCGGCCAGATCGATATCCAGAATCTCGACCTTCAAATCTTGCCCGGCGGGCAGGCTTGCGCCCAATTTGACGAAATGTTTTTGCATCGCCTCCATGACACTTTGCTTTTCATGCTGACCGAACGGCATGTCGGTATATTTATCCGGCTCGGTAAAAGTGACAGTCACGCCGGCGCGGGCGTTGAGGGTCGATAACACAAGCGTGGCGGCGATGGCGGCCGATAAGAAGGGGGCGGATTTCATGGGCTTTCCTTTCAACAAATGCAAACAACGAATTTTCATGTTACTCCGTCTGTGAAAATCGTGGGATCGGGGGCGCTTCATCAATTTGACTCCAGGGATTGCGGAAAGTTGCGCTAACCATTTCGCGGGATTGAAGTTTTGGGCATTACCCGGCGGCGTGTCAAAATTGCGAAATATCAGCCAATGACTGGAAACACCATGAGCGCAAAAAAACTGTTTGATTTGACCGGCAAAGTTGCCTTGATAACCGGCGGTTCACGCGGGCTTGGCCTGCAAGTTGCCCATGGTTACGGTGCGATGGGGGCCAGGCTCGCGCTCACCGCCCGCAAAGCCGACGAGCTTGAAGCGGCCCGCAACGCGCTGACGGACAAGGGCTTTGATGTATTTGTGTGCGCCAGCGATTTATCCAAAGTGGATACCATCGCGCCGATGGTTGACGCCGTCATCGCCCATTTCGGCAAGATCGACATACTGATGAACAACGCCGGTGCCTCTTGGGGTGCGCCCGCCGAGCAACATTCCCTTGACGCCTGGAACAAGGTTTTGAATACCAATCTGACGGGGGCCTTTCTGGTGGCGCAGCAGGTTGGGGCAAAGAGCATGATTCCGAACAAAAGCGGGGCAATCATCAATGTTGCCTCGGTCGCCGGTTTTCGCGGCCAGATGGGTGCGATGCAAACCATTGCCTATAACACCAGCAAAGGAGGGCTCATTAATTTCACCAAGGCGTTGGCGGCGGAATGGGCAAAATACGGCATCCGTGTCAATGCGCTGGCGCCGGGATTTTTCCCATCGAAAATGAGTGAGGGCGTGCTCAAGTTGATCGATCAGCAAATCATTGGCATGACGCCAATGGGGCGATTGGGCGGCGATGAGGATCTGATGGGCCCGGCGATTTTCCTGGCGTCAGACGCGGCAAGCTACGTCACCGGCCATATTCTGGCGGTGGATGGCGGAATGATGGCCGTTTAGCGCCCCGAAAACCATTAAGCGCAACGGTGACGCCGGTTCAAACGAAACCTTTGAACCGGGCCATTCCCCGAAAAACCGGGGCAATTTGCAAATTTCCTTGAATAATCAACGAAAACTCTTGCGCCGAAGTCAAAAAGCGGTATAAAATCGCGCTCTTTGCTGCTTCAGCCGTGGCTTCGTCGGCTGCAAGTCTGCTACAAA
>JANLQC010000008.1:0-3710 GCA_031367575.1 Betaproteobacteria bacterium
CGCGGGTATCAGCCATCCGCCTTTGCGGCGAGCGCGACGGCCTTCTTGAAATCCAATTTTCCTTCGTAAATGGCGCGCCCGGTGATGACGCCCATGATGCCTTCTTCCTGCACCGCCATCAGGCGCTTCACGTCGTCCAGACTGTTGAGGCCGCCGCTGGCGATCACGGGCACCGTGAGTTCGCGCGCCAATTTCACGGTCGCCTCGATGTTGACGCCGGACATCATGCCATCGCGGCCGATATCGGTGTACAGCACCGCCTCAACGCCGTAATCCTGAAAGCGTTTGGCGAGATCGATCACATCGTGCCCGGTCAATTTGGACCAGCCGTCGGTGGCGACTTTGCCGTCTTTCGCGTCCAGCGCCACGATAATGTGCCCCGGAAATGCGTCGCAGGCTTCGTGCAAAAAGCCGGGGCTTTTCACCGCCGCCGTGCCGATCACGATCCAGGAAATGCCGTCATCGAGATAACGCTCGATGGTTTCCAGATCGCGAATGCCGCCGCCGAGCTGGATCGGCACTTCGTCATTCATTGCCGCGACAATTTCCTTGATCGCGGCTTCATTTTTCGGCTTGCCGGCGAAAGCGCCGTTCAGATCCACCACATGCAGACGCGTGGCACCGAGGCCTTTCCATTTCGCGGCGGTTTCGCCCGCCTTGTCGGAAAAAATGGTCGCGGAATTCATGTCGCCTTGTTCGAGGCGAACGCACTTGCCGTCTTTAATATCGATGGCGGGAATGATCAACATCGTCGTGAGTGGAAGTCAGGTGACAGGAAAAGGGGGGCGAGGCGAATTTGCCGGTCGATGTGCAATTGATCCGCGATCAAGGATGCCAATTCAGAAAATTCCGGTATAAGGCGAGGCCGACACGATGACTTTTCTCGGGATGAAATTGTGTGGCAAAAATATTGGCGCGCGCAATCGCCGCCGTAAAAATTCCTGAATACTCGCTGGTGGCCACCGTGGTTTTCACCTCGGTCGGGATACAAAAATAACTATGCACATAATAAAAACGTTCGCCGCTGGATATATCTTGCCACAAAGCGTGCGGGGAAGTTTGATTCACCTCATTCCAGCCCATGTGCGGTACTTTCAGCGCGTGATTGGCCGGCTGAAAACGCCTGACCGCGCCACTGACAATGCCGAGCCCGGCGGTATCGCCTTCTTCAGAATGATCGAACAGCATTTGCATGCCGACACAGACGCCGAAGAACGGTCTGTCAGCCGCCGCGCGCCGTACCGCGCCTTCGAGTCCGCTCTCGCGTAGAAAGCGCATGCAATCGGGCATTGCGCCCTGACCGGGAAAGACCACCCGGTCGGCCGCATCAACCGCGGCCGGTGAGTTGCTGATCGAGACCTCGACGACCGCGCCGACATCGCGCGCGACCAACTCGAACGCTTTTGCCACTGAGCGCAGATTGCCCATTCCATAATCGACCACCACCAACTTTTTCATGCCGACCGGAAATGGATTAGAGGGTGCCTTTGGTGGAGGGCAAAATCCCCGCCGCACGGGGATCGACTTCGCATGCCATGCGCAGCGCGCGGCCAAACGCCTTGAAAATGGTTTCCGCCTGATGATGCGAATTCACGCCGCACAGATTGTCGATATGCACCGTTGCAAGTGCGTGATTGACGAAGCCCTGAAAAAATTCGATGAACAAATCGACATCGAATTCGCCGACACGGGCGCGCGTGTACTCGACGTGATATTCCAGTCCCGGACGCCCGGACAAATCGATCACCACGCGCGACAAGGCCTCGTCGAGCGGCACATAGGCGTGGCCGTAGCGGCGGATGCCGACTTTGTCGCCGAGTGCTTTTGCCAACGCCTGACCGAGCGTAATGCCGACATCCTCGACCGTGTGATGGGCATCGATATGCAGGTCACCGCTCGCCTTCAATTCGATGTCGATCATGCCGTGGCGCGCGACCTGATCCAGCATATGGTCGAGAAAGCCGATGCCGGAATCGAGTTTGGCGATGCCCGTGCCATCGAGATTGATGGCGACGCGAATTTGCGTTTCCTTGGTGTTGCGGGTGACGTCGGCGGTTCTCATGGGCTTATATTGTGGGCAAATTTTGCAGCGCTGATATCAATGCGTCGTTTTCAGTGGGGGTGCCGATGGTCAGGCGCAGGGTATTTTTCATCAATGGATGTGAGGCACTGGTGTTCTTGACGAGGATTTTACGCGAGAGCAGGTGCTCAAAGGCTTGACCGGCGTCGGCCACGCGGATCAGGATGAAATTGGCGTCCGAGGGAAATCGCTCAATATGCCCGATGCGATCCATCGCCGCCGCCAGACGGGATCGCTCGATTTTCAGTATCTCCGCTTGCCCGAGCAACGCATCGTAGTGCCGCATCGCAAAACCGCCAGCGGCCTGCGTGAGCGCGTTGATGTTGTAGGGCAATCGAAGCTTGTCAAATTCAGCGAGCCAGGACGCGCGCCCAATCAGCATGCCCAGACGAATTCCCGCCAGCCCCAGTTTGGAGACGGTGCGCATCAGGACGGCGTTGGGGTATTCAATAATTTCATTGAGAAACGAATCGGCGGAGAACGCGAAATACGCTTCATCGATTACCACCAGCCCGCCGTACCGGCCGGTGGCGTTGATGATTTCACAAATCGAGGCTCGATCAAACAGATTGCCGGTCGGATTGTTCGGGTACGCGATAAACATCACGGCCGGTCTTTTGTCGTGGATCGCCGTGAGAATTGCCGCCTGATCGAGGCTGAAATCCGCGCGCAGCGGCACGCCAACATAGCCGAGTCCAGTAAAGGCGGCGATCATTTTAAACATCACAAATGAGGGCTCGATCGACAACAAGCAGGCACCCGGTTTGGCGACCGCCAACGCGATCAACTGGATGATTTCGTCCGATCCATTGCCAAGCAGGATGTCGAGTTCGGCAGCAATTTTCATCGCTGCGCGAATGGCATCCTTCAAGGCGGGTGCGGCGGCGCTCGGGTAACGATTCAGCGATGCGGCGGCGAGCGACCCGGCAAGACCTTCACGCAACGACTCGGGAAACGCGAACGGATTTTCCATCGCATCCAGCTTGATCATGCCCGCCGCTTCTTGCACGTGGTAGGCGGAAAGCGCGGTAATTTCGGGCCGAATGATATCGGTAGACATGCAAATTATTTCAAGCGAAATTCGGCCGAACGCGCGTGCGCTTCCAGCCCTTCGGCACGCGCCAACCTTGCGGCGGTTTTGCCCAGCATGTCCGCGCCATCGCGCGAGACCTGGATGATCGATGAGCGTTTCTGAAAATCGTAAACGCCCAGTGGGGAAGAAAAGCGCGCGGTGCGTGAGGTCGGCAACACGTGATTGGGGCCGGCGCAATAATCGCCGAGCGATTCGGATGAAAAGCGGCCCATGAAAATCGCGCCGGCGTGGCGGATTTTTGGCAGCAATAATTCAGGTTCCGCGACGGAAAGTTCCAGATGCTCGGGCGCGATGCGATTGGAAATTTCACACGCTTCATCGAGATCGCGAACCCGCACCAATGCGCCGCGATTGTTTAGCGAGGCGCGAATGATATTCGCTCTGGGCATCGAGGCAAGTGCGGTTTCCATGCCGGCGCGGACGGCGTCGATGTAGGCCGCATCCGGACACAGCAGCACGGCCTGCGCGATTTCATCGTGTTCGGCTTGCGAAAACAAATCCATCGCCACCCAAGCGGGGTCGGTGCTGCCATCGGCG
>JANLQC010000046.1:0-6504 GCA_031367575.1 Betaproteobacteria bacterium
CCGGCTTGAACGATTCATAGGGCACGCCAAAATACTTTGACAGCGCCGCGCCCAGCGCCGGTGCCTTGACCTGAAATTCGTCGATCAGAATATCCTCGACATTCTTGTTCTTGCGGCGCGCCGTGCGGGTGGCGAGTTCAAGTTCACCTTCAGAAATGACGTTATCGATGATCAGGTATTCAAATTTGGATTTGATCTGGCCGGGGATTTGTTGCCGGACACGGAAAGCAATCGCAAGCGTTTTTGCAAGCTCGACCAAGCCCTCTTCCGTCAACGCCGGAAACGGCGTTCCAGGGAGGTGATTGATCACCTGAACCACGCCGAGCAATTCGCCGCCGCCCTCGCCGCCGGTGATCGGCGCCACCATCATCTGCTTGGTGCGATAGCCGGTCCGTTGATCGACCGCTTTGAGGAAGGCAAGATTCGGCGAAAAACTTCGTAGTTCCGCGTCGTCGTATACATCTTTGATATTCATGAATCGCCGGTTGAGCGCGGCGCATCCGGCGATGGAGCTTTCCGACAACGGCAGCTTGATATCCTTGAAGGAATTCAAGCCCGACTTCACCTTGGAGACAATTGATTGCGCATCTTCCGACACGGTGTAAATTGTCAACCGGTCGGCATCGAACAATTGACAAATATCGCGCGCCACATCCAGCATGATCTCGTCGATATTGGTCGTCGAATGAATGCGATTTGTGACCGTCTGGATTTTTTTCGAAAACGCCAGCTTCGACGACATGTCCGCGACATTCGCGGCGCCGCCGGGCGCACCACCTGCTTTGGATTCCAAGACTGCGCTCATGACTTGCCACCCCGTCTTTCTCAATGGTGTTTCTGATTTTCAACTACGACGTCACTAAACAAGTATTGCGATTCTAGATCGGATGTTATTTGCTGGTTCCCGCACCCGCACTTGTCAATTTTCTTTCCGTGCGGAAACGATAAATATAGCGAACAATTTTCTTGGGCATTTTCAATTCAGCCGGCTATATCGTCATCTCCATTCCGTTTTCCAGCATGCGCGGCCGCCATTTTCCCGCGTTCCGCCCGATTTCACTCATTGTGAGATGAATCTCGCCCGGTTTCAAATGTGTCACCAGAATTTCAACCGGACGGGTCAATTTTGCAAGTTCTTCCGCAAGCATGCTCGGACACAAGTGTTTCGATGCGATCGCGATCTCCCGCTCCTTGTTCGGAAAGGCGGTTTCAATAATCAGGTATTTCAAATTCTTTACGCGATTGGCGATTTCCCACAGCGCGTCAGTGGTGGTGGTGTCGCCGCTGAAAATCAGGGTGGCTTCGCCACTATCCAATAAATATCCCACGGCCGGCACGGTATGAACCGCAGGAATCGCGGTGATTTTCCGTCCATTGAAGTCGAGCGTTTCGCCAACCGAAATTTCGCGGTACAACATGCACATCTGGTCGCCATTGGGAATTTCGGCAAAATCCGGCCAGATTTTCCAGTTGAACAAATGTTCCTTGAGAATTTGAATCGTCGCGGCACTGCTGTAGACCGTGATCGGCCGGTCCCTCATCCAGCAAACGGTATCAACCAGAAACGGGATGCTTGTCACATGATCCAGGTGCGAATGCGTGACAAAGATATGGTCAATCTTCACCAATTGCTCGATGGAAAGGTCGCTGACGCCGGTGCCCGCATCGATCAGGATATCTTCATCGACCAGCATGCAGGTCGTGCGGAGGTCGCCCCCGATTCCGCCGCTACAACCCAGAACCTTGATTCGCATTTTGGCCTCGCATGCTTGCTTTCAAGCCGGTTTTGAATTGCGGCTTTCCTGAATCCGGTTGGGGACGCCCCGAACGTGGATTTTCCCCGAAATTGTAACGGAGATTATGCGCCGTCAAGATCGAAAAAGGCTGTGCGCTAACTCACACCTTCTCTGGGTGCCACATGCGGCTTTTGATCCTGCTACCACAAATAACGCGCCATCAAAATTGAACAATGTTGTAACGCCGTAAGCGAGTGACATGACCGCCGCGCAAGGTTAAGGAGGTTCAATCAGGGTTTGTAAAAAAACTCCATTTTCACACCGGCGATTTCAATCAGATCATGGTCGCCGAGCTGCTGCGCCTGGCCACCCAGCGGCACTCCATTGATCGTTGGGAACGCGGTGCCCTCAACGTGGGTGATGAAAAACCCGGTGGGACGGCGCGTGATCACGGCCACTTGCACACCGGGTTTGCCGATGGTCGTCAAATTTTTGGTCAGATCCAGCGTTCGACCTGCCGCCGCGCCAGACAGCACTTGAATCGCCGAGTCCCGCGCCGGACCATTGGGGTCGTGCGGTGGCGCGGCAGGCCTTGCCGGTGCCGCAGCAGGTGCCGCCGGCTGCGGGATCGGAGGTGGCGTGGCAGCACGCATTGGGGCGGCGGTCGGCGCAGGAGTTGCGGTCGGCACCGGCGCGGCAGCGGGTGCCGAGCCCGACACCGGCAGCGGTCGGAGATTTGTCTGCGTGTCCGAACTGCCCGATGACATCGGTGGTGGCATTGGTGCCGGGGCGGGAGGGGGCGCAGTTGGTGCCGCAGGAGTCATTGCCGGTGCCGCGGGTGCCGCAGCCGGCTTGCGAATAATCATCGTCTTCTCGAAATCGGCGGATCCCGAGGCCACCGGCGCGTCGTTGAAGTACTTGAGTTTGTGTTTGCCGATCTCGATCACGTCATTGTTTTGCAAGAAGTGCTTTTTGATCGGTTTGCCATTCACCAATGTGCCATTGGTTGAATTCAGATCCTCAATAAAGGAATCATTGAGAATGGTGATGATGGCCGCGTGCTCACCCGATACCGCCAGATTGTCCACCTGGATGTCGTTGTGGGGCTTGCGTCCGAGAACTGTTCGCTCCTTGGTGAGCGTAATCTCTTTCAGCACCGTTCCATCTACACTCAAGATCAGTTTTGCCATAGCCTTAACCCCAAGAAATAACCTGCGATTGCGTTGGCAACAGGCAATTGACCGGTTGCCAAAACGCTTTTTGATTTCAACCAAACCATGATTTCACGCGTGCCCAAAAGCCGCGTTCGACGCCATAGTCTTTCATTACTCTCACCAACATCACTGAAACGTTATCACGTCCGCCTGCATCATTGGCGGCCTGCACCAATTGCTGTGCCGTCAATTCCAGATTCGATCTGAGCGCGATCAACGTCATTTGAATTTCGTCGTCCTCGATCATGTCATTCAAACCATCCGAACAGAGCAGGAAAATATCGCTTTCCAGAACGTCATAGCTGTGAATCTCGGTTTCGACGTCCGGGTCGATTCCCACTGCGCGCGTAACCAGATTCTTGTTGTGCGAAGAGCGCGCGTCTTCCTTGGTGATCAATCCGGAATCAATCTGCTCCTGCAACAATGAATGATCGCGCGTGACCTGTTCAAGCGCGTCATTGCGCAAGCGGTAGAGTCGCGAATCGCCTATATGCCCGACGGTCAGAAAGTTGTCATAGAACATGCAGGCGACCAGTGTGGTGCCCATACCTGCACACTGTGGGTCTTTCTGCGCAGCGTCAAAAATAGCCGTGTTCGCGTGCTTCACCTGCGTCTGCAAAATGCTTTGCGATAACGCCTTGGCACCATCGCGATCAAGCTTCTTCAACACATCCTTGGTCCAGTTTTGGCTCAATCCCGCCGCAATCAACGAGGTAGCCATGCCGCTTGCAACTTCGCCTGCGTTGTAACCGCCCATCCCATCGGCGAGCACGACAATACCCAGTTCCGGACGCGACTCAACGCAGTCTTCATTGTGACCGCGCACCCTGCCCGGGTCGGTGGTGCTCACGATTTGCAAAGCATCTATCAACGCCACATAACCTCCCTGCATCCAACTAGTCTTTTTGACATTTTGACAGCTTGGGCCGATCCGGTATTTTTCGCAAGATTGCGCGATTGACCCGGAAATTGAACCCTATTATTTCGTCGATGCTCCGCAAACCCGCCAGAAACCAACAGCGGCCTGTTTGCTTGGATTTATAATAACTTAAAAAAACTATTTAAGAAACACTTCCGAAAATAGCGCAATGTGCCTGATTATTCAAGAAGAAAATCACGTCGCTGTGGCAAATATCGATGGGCAGGATGAATTGATGCCGAACCGGCGTCGTGTCCGTTTTGAAGCGGATTTAAAAGTCTATCTCTTTGTTTCTGCTTGTTTTTATGTCACTTTCCGCGTTTCATGAGCAATCGACGTCGATTTTCGGTTGCCTGCGTCACCAAACGCGCTTTTTTCGACCGCGTGCAGGATTTACCGCAAATTTTCCAACCTCATTTCGACAGCAATGAGAAATGATTGATTTCGCGTCCATGTACCGAGTCTCCATGCAATGCGACGGCGAGCGCAGATTTTCCTTTACCCATCAGTCGATACTCCGCGCTTGGCAGTTGATTGCTGAATCATGTTTAATGTCGATATAAGATCCAACGATAAATAAATCAGAGAAGGAGATTTTCATGGACCGCCCCGCATTCCTTGAAAACGACGTAGACCCGCAGGAGACGCGCGAATGGCTGGATGCGCTGGAGGGTGTGCTTGACGCGCAGGGCCCCGAGCGCGCGCATTTTCTGCTCGAACAATTGGTCGACAAGGCGCGCCGCTCCGGTGCACACTTGCCCTATTCGGCCAATACCGCCTACATCAATTCGATCCCGCCGCACGCCGAGGATTTGTTGCCGGGCGATCAGGAAATCGAGTATCGCATCCGCTCGCTGGTGCGCTGGAATGCGATCGCCATGGTGCTGCGTGCGAACAAGGAAAGCTCCGATCTCGGCGGCCATATCGCGAGCTTTCAATCGGCCGCAACACTCTACGACGTCGGCTTTGATCACTTCTGGAATGCCCCCTCCGCCACCCATGGCGGCGACCTGATTTTTGTGCAGGGACATTCCTCTCCCGGTGTCTATGCGCGCGCCTTTCTGGAAGGCCGCATCTCTGAAGAACAACTGGAAAATTTCCGCCGCGATGTCGATGGCAAAGGCATTACCAGTTACCCGCATCCGTGGCTGATGCCGGATTTCTGGCAATTCCCGACGGTATCGATGGGCCTCGGACCGTTGCAGGCGATTTATCAGGCGCGCTTCATGAAGTATTTGCACAATCGCGGCATCATTAACACCGAAGGCCGCAAGGTCTGGGCGTTCATGGGTGACGGCGAAATGGACGAGCCCGAATCATTGGGCGCGATTGCACTGGCGACGCGCGAAGGTCTCGACAACCTCATCTTTGTCGTCAATTGCAATCTGCAGCGTCTCGATGGCCCGGTGCGCGGCAACGGCAAAATCATTCAGGAACTCGAAGCCGATTTTCGCGGTTCCGGCTGGAATGTGCTGAAGGTGATTTGGGGCCGCTACTGGGATCCGCTGCTCGCGCAAGACCACGATGGCTTGCTGAAACGCCGCATGATGGAAGCGCTCGACGGCGAATATCAAAACTACAAAGCGCGCGATGGCGACTATGTCCGCAAACAATTTTTCGGCAAGTATCCCGCGCTGGAAAAAATGGTATCGACCATGTCGGATGACGATATCTGGCGTTTGAATCGCGGCGGACACGACCCTTACAAAATTTACGCCGCGTACGCGCAGGCGATCAATCACAAGGGGCAACCGACCGTCATTCTCGCCAAGACCGTCAAAGGCTATGGCATGGGCAAATCCGGCGAAGGCCAGATGGCCACGCACCAGCAGAAAAAAATGGATATCGGATCGTTGAAGCAATTCCGTGATCGATTCCACATCCCGGTTGCCGACGATGTCATCGCCGATATACCGTTCTACAAACCGGCGGAAGACAGCCCGGAAATAAAATACCTGAAAGCGGCGCGCGCCAAACTTGGCGGTTCATTGCCGATTCGCCATCACAATATTCCGGCGCTGAAAGTTCCCGAACTCGCGGTGTTCGATGCATTGCTGAAAAGCACCGAGGAGCGCGAAATTTCCACCACGATGGCGTTCGTGCGCGCCTTCACCGCGCTCACCCGCGACAAGGAACTCGGCCCGCGACTGGTGCCGATTGTCGCCGACGAATCACGCACCTTCGGCATGGAGGGATTGTTCCGCCAACTCGGTATTTACTCGTCGGTCGGGCAACTCTATGAGCCGGTCGATTCCGGCGAATTGATGTTCTACAAGGAAGACAAGGCCGGGCAAATCTTGCAGGAAGGCATCAATGAAGCCGGCGCGTTCTGTTCGTGGATGGCAGCCGGCACCAGCTACGCCAATCACGGCCAGCACATGATTCCGTTCTACATTTTTTATTCAATGTTCGGCTTCCAGCGTATCGGTGATCTTGCCTACGCGGCGGGCGACATGCAGGCGCGCGGATTTTTGCTGGGCGGCACCTCCGGTCGCACCACGCTCAATGGCGAAGGCTTGCAACACGAGGACGGCCATTCGCACCTGCTGGCGGCCACCATTCCGAACTGCATTTCCTACGATCCCACTTTCAGCTACGAACTCGCCGTCATCCTGCACGATGGCTTGAAGCGGAT
>JANLQC010000059.1:0-2534 GCA_031367575.1 Betaproteobacteria bacterium
GCGTCATGCGCAAACCGACGGCGCGCGGATCAGCCCCAGCGCGTGCGGGGGCGCATAGTCGGGACCGTCGACAATTCTCTTGAAATACGATTGATGCGCGGATGAACCGCGGGGCCACTGATCGAGAAAGTCGCGCTCGAATCGGGCGTGGTCGTAATGCACCGGGATGGCATCGACATGCAAACCGTTCAATACCGCGCCGTATTGCGCGCGGCCTTCCGGCGCGGGATGGATTGACAGTCGCGAAATCAAGCCGTATTGCGTGCGCGAAAAATTCGGCATGCCCGCCGCGCCGTTGTTGATGACGAAATGGGTGGCGGTGTTTTGCTGAAACCGGCGAAACGTCGGCAGGCAGGTGTGGCTGGACGCGAAGCCGCTGAGATTCGCGCCAATACAAGCCTGATGCAGCCAATCGATGTTTTTTTCGTCATGCATTGAATCATGCGCGAAGCGCCAGCCGGATAGCGACTCGGCATCGCCATGGACAATGCCGACGCGCTGTCCGCCGACCTCGGCAACGGCATGCATTGGCAATGTGGACACCCGGTTTGAAATCCCGGCAAATTCGCGTGAGGTGGCGCGCAGACGTTGCATGATCTGGTTGGAACGCTCGACATCGGCGTCATCGACATAATCCGGATATGCGCAGCCGCATCCGGCGTCATCCGCATCCACCGCCAGTTCGGTCTCAACATTGCCGCGCAGCGCCAGGTGCGGCAGCACGACACGATTGATCGCATCGAAATTTGCCGGGTCGATATTGAACCAGTTGAAATCGCCGTTGAATACCAGACTCGGCCTGGTCATTTCCTGCATCGCGAGTTCGAGGATCGCGTCCAACGCCTGCACGTTGCCGTAAAGCCCGCCGATGACATAAATGGTTTCGGCACGGATGTCGGCGTCGCGGGCAAAAGTGGCGGGTGGATAGCGGTAATGCAGGGGGCAGGTGCGACCGGGGGTCATCGAGGGCGATCTCCAGAGTCGTGCGAATTATTGGCGTTGAATTTTTTCACGGGGCGCTATTGCCTCACGCCATCATTGCACGGGTAAGAATGTTGAAAGCGTCAATCCCGAATGGTTCAACTCAGGATCACACCGACACCGCCATCTTCACCGCCAGCGCCACCAGAAACACCACAAATATCCTGCGCAATACCACCACCGGCAGCCGGTGAGCGAGCTTGGCACCGAGCGGCGCGATCAACAAGCTGGTGATGGCGATGCCGGCAAAGGCGGGGAGATGAACATAGCCGAGACTAAGCGGCGGCAAGCCTGAATCGTACAGGCCGGTCACGACAAAACCAACGGTGCCCGCAATCGCCAGCGGCACGCCGATCGCCGCTGCCGTGCCGATGGCTTGGTGCATGCGGAAGTTGCACCAGGTGAGAAAACTGATCGACAAAATCGCCCCGCCGATGCCGGCAAAACTTGAAATCACACCCATCGTCGCGCCGAAGGCAAACATGCCGCCCGCACCCGGTGGCGCATGATGGCCCTTGGGTTTCAAATCAAACAACAGTTGCACCGCCAGAAAACAAATGAAGGCAACAAAAAACGCTTTCAGGAATGCGCTGCTGGAAAAATGCGCGATCACCGCGCCGGAAAAAGTGCCGACCAATATTCCCGGCAACAGTTGTTTGACCACCGGCCAATTCACCGCCTGATGCCGGTGGTGCATCCAGGCGCTGGCGATGCCGCCGGGAATGATGGTGGCCATCGAGGTGGCGAGCGCCATGTGAATCAGGCGATCCCCCGAAAAACCCTGCGCCGCAAACGTGAGTGAGAGGATCGGCACCATCACCGAGCCGCCGCCGATGCCCAACAGTCCCGCGAACAAGCCGACAAAAATACCGACGGCCAGATAGATCAGCCAGAACGAAGGATCCATCAAAAAATCCAGCCGGCAACGAGTGGACAATGATGGCCCCGAGGATGCCGGTCGAAACCGCAAATACCGCCGTCAGCGTGGGTGACGCGCAAATTCTCTCCGCCACGCACATGGCAATCGGTGCCGTCACCGATCTTGCCATCAGTGCTTTCTGGATGGTGCCGTCGGCACCCGGCAGGCGCACGCGGCGCAATCAAAACGTCTCTCCGAGCAGTGCAAGTACCGCTTTCAATTCCGACGGTGTCACCGGCGTGATCGAGAGCCGGTTGCCGCGTTGCAGGATGGTCATGGTGGCGAGCGATTTTTGTTCGCGCATTTCCGCCAGCGAAAGGAGGCGTGTTTTTTTCGCAAGCTTTACATCCACCAGCATCCAGCGTGGATTTTCTCTGGTTGCTTTTGGGTCGAAATATTTGCTTTTCGCTTTCCACTGCGTTTCATCGGGGTAGGCGGTACTGACCACGCGCGCCAGCCCGGCGATCCCCGGCTCAGGGCAGGATGAATGGTAGAACAGAACCTCATCACCCAATTTCATTTGATCGCGCATGAAATTTCGCGCCAGATAATTGCGCACGCCGAACCACGGCACCGATTGATTTTTCGCCTTGACCAGATCGTCAATGGAAAATTCTTCCGGCTCGGATTTCAT
>JANLQC010000070.1:0-2440 GCA_031367575.1 Betaproteobacteria bacterium
GCGGCTTCTGAAATGGTGATGTCGCACTTGCGGCTGGTGGTGTCCATTGCCCGCAATTACACCGGCTATGGCCTGCCGCATGCGGACCTGATCCAGGAAGGCAATATTGGCTTGATGAAGGCGGTAAAACGCTTTGACCCGGATCGCGGTGTGCGTCTGGTGTCCTTTGCGGTGCATTGGATCAAGGCTGAAATTCACGAATACATCCTGAAAAATTGGCGCATCGTGAAAGTCGCGACGACCAAGGCGCAGCGCAAATTGTTTTTCAATCTGCGCAGCATGAAGCCGCATTTCGGCACGCTTTCGCCTTCCGAGGTCAAGGAAGTTGCGCGCGTGTTGAACGTGAAAGAGTCCGATGTGACCGAGATGGAAAAACGGCTTTCCGGTCAGGAAATTTCGCTCGAACCGGCCAACGATGATGAAGAGAGCAACTGGGTCAGCCCAATCGCCTATTTGCAGGACGCGACGGTGGATCCGTCAGAGCGGCTCGCGGTGATGCAAAAGGAAACTGCCGCCACCGACGGCATGCGTGCCGCGCTGGTGAGTCTGGATGAACGCAGCCGGCGCATTATTGAGACACGCTGGCTCAATGAAGGCGAAGAAAAAACGCTTCATGAACTGGCCGCTGAATTTGGCGTCTCAGCCGAACGCATTCGTCAAATCGAGGTAAAGGCAATGCAAAAGATGAAGGCGTCGCTTCAAGGCTACGACACGCATCGATAGTCTGCGACAGGATCATTCGCGAGGGCCGCCATGCGATGCATGGTGGCCCTTTTCAATTGCAAAGGCGCGCTTGCATTGGACAGTAGCGGACTTTCCGCCCGCCGCATACACTGTTCGCATTGATACGCATTGCCCAAAGGACTTTTCATGCCGACCAAACTAGCCCCGCTGTTCCGCGATGATGAAGCCGATGCGTCCGCGCCCCTGTCAGATCGCGTCCGTTCGCGACTGGTGCGCGCGAACCATCGGTTTCACGCAAATGACAACATTTCCGCTTTTCTGAATGAGGGCGAACTCGATGAGCTGGAGACAGAAGTCGAGGCGAAAATGGCGACGGTGCTGAGAAGCCTCGTGATCGATACCGAAAGCGACCATAACACCCGCGAGACCGCGAGACGCGTCGCAAGAATGTTTGTCAGCGAAGTTTTCAAGGGTCGGTATGTCGCGATGCCGAAAGTGACCGAGTTTCCGAATTCGGAAAAGCTCAATGAGTTGCTTATCGTCGGGCCGATCACGGTTCGCAGCGCCTGTTCACATCACCTTTGCCCGATTTTGGGCAAGATCTGGATCGGCGTCATGCCCAATCAACATTCAAACCTGATCGGACTTTCCAAATACGCACGCATATGCGATTGGGTGATGAGCCGCCCGCAAATTCAGGAAGAAGCAGTGGTGCGTCTGGCCGACATCCTGCAAGAAAAGGTACACCCGGACGGCTTGGCCATCGTCATTGAAGCCGATCACCTCTGCATGCAATGGCGCGGCGTAAAAGATGCCGATGCGGTGATGACCAATAGTGTCATGCGGGGTGCGTTCCTGACCAACCCCAATCTGCGGCGCGAGTTCTTGTCTTTGTTGAGCGGGAGAAAAGGTTAGGCTTTAGCCGCAATAATCTGGATTTCCACTTTATAGGCAGACTTGGCAAGCTTCGCTTCGACCGTTGCACGCGGCGGCGTTGCACCCGCTACCACCCACTTGTCCCACACCGCATTCATCGCCGGAAACTCGGCCATGTCGGCGACATAAATGGTCGTCGACATAATGTTCGATTTGTCGCTGCCCGCTTCTGCGAGCAACTTGTCGATGGCGGTCAACACCTGCGCGGTCTGTCCCGCCATCTCCTGAGACGGATCCCCGGCAACCTGACCCGCGAGATAAATCGTGTCGCCATGTACGGCCATTTCGGACAAACGCGGCCCAACGTGAAAACGCTTGATTGTCATGGGTTGCTTCCTTTGATGAGTTGTTTGATATCAGAGGTGATCTTGTCGACTTCCGCGCCGTAGGCAATGAACAATCGCAATCTGCCCTGCGGGTCGAAAACCAGCGATGCCGCCGTGTGCGCGATGGTGTAGCTTTCAGGGGTTTTGCCCTCCTGAATCTGGTGAACAATTCTGAAATCTTTGGCAACTCTCGCGGTGGCCGCATCATCGCCGTACAGGCCAAGAAAAGTGGAATCAAAGGCCGGCACGTACTTCGCCAGCAATGCGGGAGTATCGCGCTTCGGATCAACGGTCACGAACAGCACTTGCAATCGCGCCGCCTCCGGCCCGAGTTTTTGCATCACCTGACGCATATCCGACAATGTGGTCGGACACACATCCGGGCAATGGGTAAACCCATATAACATCACGACATCCTTGCCGCGAAAATCCGCCAGTGTGCGCGGCTTGCCGGTATGGTCAGTCAAGCGAAAGTTGGTTCCGTAGCCTTCAAT
>JANLQC010000077.1:0-2067 GCA_031367575.1 Betaproteobacteria bacterium
CGGTGCCAGCCGTGAGCTGGATGATGGCCTTGATCGAGGGCTCGAACGAACCGAACGCGGCAAGGCGTTGATCGCTTGACGTGTATTTCGGCACCGGGCGCTGGGTGATTTCGGCGCGATAAAAATCCGCCTCGTTTTGCATGTGATAACGCAAACCTGCTTCCAGTTTCCAGCGGTCGCTGATGGTTTGCAGCCAGCTTGCGTAAACGGTGTGGGCGCGGATTCCCCAATCGTCTCGATAGAAGCGGTACTCGGCCGAAATGACCGCTTTCCGATCCGGTAACGTGCGCTTGTAACGGTTGAACCAGGCCCATTGATCGCGCGAATCGGGCCGCGAATCTTTCACCAGCACCAGCGGCGGAAACAATCCATCGCGATAAAACGAAAGTGTGCTGCGATGGGGATCGTTCAGGAAACCCGAATGCCGTGTCGTTGACAGATTGCTTTGCACCAGTGAATTTTTGTCCAGCAATTGCGTAATGCCGAACAGATACTGGCGCGAATCGCGGCGCTCATGCAGCGACGGATCGTCGCGTGAGCGCACCTGATCGTCACTCTTGCCGTAACCGAGTGCGAGCGTGGTGTTGCGCTCATTGAAATCGATGGTTCCCGCGACACCGATGGCGCGCGACTCGTAATCCTCTTCCTTGGACGACGCCCGCGACACACTCAATGTGCCGTCGCCGATTTTTCGTTTCACGGAAAGATCGGTGCCGTTGCGCCGGTCTTTGATCGGCTCACCGGATGCGCCGGTGATGATCTGCACCGGCCGGCCGGATTGATTGGACACGCGCGCCACCGATGCGCCGCTGATGACATCCAGCAGCCGCGATCCGGCGACTTCCCAATTTTCGCCCAACGGAATTTTCACCCACGCCACCGATTCGGACACCTTCATCCGTTGATGCGATTCCCGGTACGATAAAGTGCGAATGCCGATCGCGGCCCCGGCGGGCAGAAAAGCCGGAACAAACTCGTCCTCAAACACTTGCGCCACCGATGACACCGGAAACGCGATGATCGGCAGCGCGGCGGCGGCGGACATGAAAACGGACAGTGCCGAAGCATGTGTCTTTCCCATGGTCACATCGTGCAGCCGCAGCCACCACCGCCGGTCACGCGACCACCACTGGCGGCCTCGCGGGCGGTGTAGACCTGATCGATCAGTTTGACGTGCGCGGCATCGGCGTCGAATTGCATTTCAGGGCGCGCCAGCACGCCGCGTTCGCTGGGGGCCACATTCGCGCAACCGCCGAGCGCGGCGAGCAGCATGAAAATTAAGGCAAGAGGTGCGGTTGATCGACGCATCGCGTAAATCCTCCATAGACAGGAAAACCGGAATTGGGTTCGGGTGTGCCGGAATCCATGAATTGGCACACGAATGGGGTTACGAATGGCGCGGCGATCTGGATTCGCCCCCAATGTCGGCGGCATGGTGCCGCCAGTTGATCGGGAAACCATTTGTCCATACAGGCAATAAAAGGTGCCCATATCGAAACTGGCATCATCCATTCCGTGCGACCTTCCGTACAATCAGGTTCAGTCACCTTGAAGGAGACCGTCATGATCATGAATTTTGCGCGCCTCGGTCTGGCGCTTGTGCTGGGCGTGAGTTTTTCCGCCCACGCCAGCTTCCACCTTTGGAAGGTCAACGAAATCTATTCCAATGCCGACGGCAGCATTCAGTACATTGAACTTATGGCAAGGGCCAGTGGCCAGCAATTTATCGCCGGGCACCGCATCACCAGTTCACAGGGAAGCCAGACCAAGTCTTTCACGTTCCCGACCAACCTGCCCGGCGATTCGGCACCATCCTCGGGTGGCGGCATCTACGGCACCGACATGGAAGTCGATTACAAATCGATGCTGATCGGCACGCAAGGTTTTGCCGCGCTGAATCTGGTGGTGCCGGATTTCATCGTGCCCAACGGCTTTTTGTTCACCACCAATGGCACCATCAATTTTGCTGAAGCATCCGCGATAGTGAGCTATGCGAGTCTGCCGACCACCGGGGCACTCTCGCTCAATGTCAACGGCGCGTCAATGACCAATGGACTCAACACACCG
>JANLQC010000104.1:0-8003 GCA_031367575.1 Betaproteobacteria bacterium
AGCGGAAATAGCGGGATTTGCTTCGACGGCAGCCGTGCATCCGTGATAAAATTTAACGTTTTCATCAAGTTATCAAGGATCTATAAAATGTCGAATGAAGTGAAGCAGGAACGCACCCTTTCCATTATCAAACCCGATGCCGTTGCCAAAAACGTGATCGGCGAGATTTATTCCCGTTTCGAAAAAGCGGGACTGAAGATCGTGGCCGCACGCATGCTGCATCTTTCGCGTGCCGACGCGGAAGGTTTTTACGCTGTCCACAAGGGCCGCCCATTTTTCAATGATCTCGTTGCCTTCATGAGCTCCGGTTCGGTGATGATTCAAGCGCTCGAGGGTGCGGGTGCGATTCTCAAGCATCGCGATTTGATGGGTGCGACAGATCCAAAAAAGGCTGCACCCGGAACCATCCGTGCCGATTTCGCCGATTCGATCGACGCCAACGCAGTGCATGGCTCCGATGCCGCTGAAACCGCGGCCGTGGAAATCGCCTATTTTTTCCCGGCGCTCAACGTTTATTCGCGCTAAGCCAGGCACCCGTCAACGGATCGAATCGTGGCCGTCCCCCAACATGCGAAAGGCGAAAAGCCCAATCTGCTCGGCATGACACTGCCGGAGATGACGGTTTTTTTCGCCGGGTTAGGCGAGAAGCCTTTCCGCGCGAAGCAGGTGTTCCGCTGGATTCACCACTTCGGCGTGGACAATTTCGAGGCCATGACCGATCTCGCCAAATCGCTGCGGGAAAAACTTCCCGGTGTGGCAATGATCGCGCCGCCGACGCTGATGACCGCACAGGCATCGAAAGACGGTACGCGCAAATGGTTGCTGGATGTCGGCACCGGCATCGGTATCGAGGTCGTGTTCATTCCCGAGGATGATCGCGGCACGCTATGTGTTTCATCGCAAGTCGGTTGCGCGCTCGATTGCACGTTTTGCTCGACCGGCAAACAGGGCTTCAATCGCAATCTCACCAGCGCTGAAATCATCGGCCAGTTGTGGTGGGCCAATAAAGCGATGGGGCGCGACCCGAAGGGCGAACGCATTGTCTCGAACGTGGTGATGATGGGCATGGGCGAGCCGCTGGCGAATTTCGACAACGTGACGGGGGCGATGGACATCATGCTCGACGACCACGCCTACGGACTTTCACGCCGCCGCGTCACGTTATCCACCAGCGGCATTGTGCCAAATCTGAGGCGACTGAAGGAACGTTGCCCGGTCGCGTTGGCCGTATCACTGCATGCGCCCAACGACAAATTGCGCGATGTGCTGGTACCGATCAATCAAAAATATCCGTTGTTGGAATTACTCGCGACCATTCGCGATTATCTTGAAGCCGCACCGCGCGATTTCGTGACCTTTGAATACGTGATGCTCGATGGCGTGAATGATTCGGTGCAACAAGCGAATGAATTGGTCGCGCTGGTCGGTGATCTTTCATGCAAGTTCAATTTGATTCCGTGGAATCCGTTTCCCGACGCACCTTACAAACGCTCCAGCAATAATGCAATCCATCGTTTTCGCGAAGTCTTGCAAAATGCCGGCTTCGTCGTCACAGTACGGAAAACGCGCGGCGACGATATCGACGCGGCTTGCGGGCAATTGGCGGGTCAGGTGGTTGACAAGGCCAACCGCGTCCAGATTGTCAAAATTGTCCGCGCGGCCGCTTGATGCACGCAACGACGCACGCAACGACGCACGCAAAGACGCAGGCAAAGACGCAGGCAAAGTTGCAGGCAACGACTCCGGCAACGACCACCAACGAGGGGAATCCGATTTGAGAATAGCGCGGTTCGGAATTGTCACAGGTACGCTGAGCTTCGCGTTGTTGGCGGCCTGTGTCTCGCAAACCACGGTGGAAGTCAAAGTCGCCGAACAGGCTGGCAACAGCCTGCCGGTTCAGCGCGCGCAAATCCACACCGAACGCGCGGGTGAATATTATCGCCTTGGCAATTACAGTGTCGCACTGGATGCGGCACAGCAGGCAATTTCCGTTTTGCCGACGCACGCCCCCGCGCACAACATGCTGGGCATCATTTATATGCAATTGCGTGAAGACGGAAAGGCTGCTCAAGCTTTCGAGCAGGCGCTGAAACTTGCCCCGAACGATGCCGAAACACTGAATAACTACGGTTGGTATATTTGCCAACGGCAAAGCCCGGCACAATCGATGCAATACTTTCGTGCCGCACTCAAAGATCCGCTTTATAACAGCCCCGAACGAGCCATGCATAACGCCGGCGTGTGCGCCCAAAAAGCCGGCGATCTCGCCACCGCCGAGGCACAGTTTCGCGCCGCCTTGCAGCGGCAGCCGCTACATGCGCCGTCGCTATTGGCGCTCGCCGAATTGGCGTTTGCGCAAGGCCGCAGCAAAGACGCGGAAGCGATGCTGATCCGCCATATGCAGGTCATGCAGGCATCGAGCGCGGATGCGTTGCTGCTTGGCGTGAAAATCGCCCGCGCACTTCGAGACAAAATGGCGGAAATCAGCTACGTTCAGCAATTGCGCCGACGCTTTCCCGATGCGCCGCAAACCATCATGGCGACCGAGGGTCGCTAACATCTGGCCCAAAACACGTCGCCCATCGCCCGTAGCCCAACGCCCATCGCCCGTAACCCATCGCCCGCCCATTAGAAATCGCAACGAACATGCCTGTCGCCGTCGATAACCCCAATTCGGAAGACACCGTAAGGTCGCGCGCAGACGTCATCGCGTCCAACGATCCGACGGTGCAGGAGTTACCTGTCTCGCCAGCGTTCGATGCGCCGGTTTCCGCCACCGTGAAGCCAACGGTTGGTGCCGTGCTGCGCGAGGGCCGCGAAAAAATGGGGCTGTCGGCGGGCGATATCGCGAGCAAGTTGCGGATGGGATTGAAACAAGTCACCGCACTCGAGAATTCCGATTTCGCGTCGGTGCCCACCGGCACTTTCCTGCGCGGATTTGTCCGCAATTACGCGAAAGCCGTCGCGGTCAATGCCGACGACGTGCTGGCGCTGCTGGAAAAAACGAATCGCGATGCGGTGGCGGTCAAGGCCTCGACGGTGGTGGTGCCAAGCCAGCAAAACATCAAGGTGCCGATGCCGGGCGGCGAATTGGCGACACCGAAAGGCCGTATCGTCGGCATCGGCGTGGTCGTGGTACTGCTGCTGGCCGCAGCCTGGTATTGGATCGAATACATTATCCCGAATCGCAACGCCCTCCCGCCTGCGCCAACAAGGGAAGTCGTGGCGGCACCCGCCGATGCCGCAGTGCCTGTCTTGGTTTCACCGCCGACCATTGTTGAGCCACCCAACGCCGCGCCGGTCACGGATTCCGCGAACCAAACACCGGCAGCACCAAGCAATGTTGAGGCCGCGCCGACGAGCACGTCGCCAACTGCGTCGGGCGCGCCCATTGCACAAACACCGGCACCCGCTATTGCAAAGGCGCCTGCACCAGAAGCCACATTGCAAACCAAAGTTGACGCCAGCCCGGCGGCGAAACCCGCGCGCGAATCTACGGCAAGCGCGCCTGCAGGCGGTGCCGCGCTCGGTTTCACTTTCAGCGGCGAATCGTGGGTCGAAGTCGTGGACAGCGGTGGAAAGACCGTATTGTCGCGGCGCTTCAAGGCAGGCGATGCGGAAGAAGTACTCGGTCGCGCGCCGTTCACCGTCGTGGTCGGCAATGCAAATTCCACACGAATGGCTTTTAATGGACGCGAATTCAACCTCGAACCGCACACCCGCGGCGCGGTTGCCCGCGTCACCGTGAAATAGACGCGGATTCATATTTCCGTTGGCCGTCGGCCGTCAAATTCATCGCACCAATCAACATTTGCCCAGCAGGAAATCGCATGTTTGAAAATATTGTTCGCCGCGTATCGCGGCAGGTCATGGTTGGAAATGTCCCTGTTGGTGGCGGCGCGCCGATCATGGTGCAATCAATGACCAACACCGACACCGAAGATATTGCCGCCACCATTTCGCAGGTGGCGGCACTGGCGCGTGCCGGATCCGAAGTGGTGCGCATCACGGTGAACACCATGCAAGCGGCACGTGCGGTGCCGAAAATTCGCGCCGGCCTCGATTTGCTTGGTGTGGCGGTGCCGCTGGTCGGCGATTTTCATTTCAACGGTCACAAGCTTTTGACCGAGGTGCCGGATTGTGCCGTGGCACTCGCGAAACTGCGGATCAATCCCGGCAATGTGGGTCACGGCAGCCGCCGCGATGATCAGTTCGGCGCGATGATTGAAGCCGCGATCAAGTTCGACAAGACGGTGCGCATCGGCGTCAATTGGGGTTCGCTCGATCCGGAATTGATTGCGCGCATGATGGATGAAAACGCCTCAATGCAAGAGCCGCTGGCGGCCGACGCCGTGATGCGTGAAGCATTGATCGTTTCCGCGTTGCAAAGTGCGGCGAAGGCTGAGGAATTGGGTCTGGCGGGCAACAAGATCATTCTTTCCTGCAAGGTCAGCGCGGTGCAGGATCTGATCGCGGTTTATCGCGATCTCGCACAGCGCTGCGATTACCCGCTGCACCTTGGCCTGACCGAAGCGGGCATGGGGTCGAAGGGGATCGTTGCATCGACGGCGGCACTCTCGGTGCTGTTGCAGGAAGGGATCGGTGACACGATCCGGATTTCGCTCACACCTGAGCCGGGTGGGGATCGCACCAAAGAGGTCATCGTCGCGCAGGAAATTTTGCAGACCATGGGCCTGCGCGCGTTTACGCCGATGGTGGCGGCGTGTCCCGGATGCGGTCGCACCACCAGCACCTCGTTTCAGGAACTGGCCGAAAAAATTCAGACCTATTTACGCAACCAGATGCCGATCTGGAAGACCCGGTTTCCAGGCGTCGAAGACATGCATGTCGCGGTAATGGGTTGCGTGGTGAATGGCCCGGGTGAATCGAAGCTCGCGGATATCGGTATCTCGCTGCCCGGCTCAGGCGAGCGTCCGGTGGCGCCGGTATACATCGACGGGGAAAAGGCGGTGACGTTAAAAGGCGAACGCATTGCCGAGGAATTTCAAACGCTCGTCGATGACTATGTGAAGAAAAATTTTGCCACCGGCGTCGTGCGCAAGTCGAAATCGCGCAAGAAGGAAATTCCGATCAAGGTTTTGGCCTAGTGTAGTGCTTCGGTCAAGAACTCAAGCACTGGCGCGCTTTCCAGCGGCAAAAGGCCTGAAAGTCCGCACCAGTAGCGGACTTTCAACTTTTACTTAACCTGTCACGCCATCTTAAGGTTGCTTGTTCTCCTCCTCGTGAAGGCGTGATTCAGGTGGCGTCCTCAAGCTAAAGCCCGGTAAAATAGCGTGTTTTCCGCCGCACTTTGCAAATCTCCGTCACAAACACCGCTATTTCCCATCCGCATCGCATGAGCACATCGCCCCAATCCTCTCCATCTCCCCAATCGTCAAAAAAACTGCAAGCCGTGCGTGGCATGAACGATCTGTTGCCGCAGGATGCGCCGCTTTGGCAGTTTCTTGAAGACACGACGCGCGAAGTGTTTGAGCAATACGGCTATCGCCTGATGCGCGCACCGGTGGTCGAACCGACGGCGCTGTTTGTGCGCTCGATCGGCGAGGTGACCGACATTGTCGAGCGCGAAATGTATTCCTTCGAGGACAGCATGAACGGCGAGAAATTGACACTGCGTCCCGAGGCAACGGCGGGCCTGGTGCGCGCCGCCATCGAGCACAATATTTTGTACGAAGGCCCGAAACGGGTCTGGTCATCAGGGCCGATGTTCCGCCATGAGCGCCCACAGAAAGGGCGGCTACGCCAGTTTCACCAATTCGACGTCGAGGCGATGGGTTTCGCCGGACCCGATGTGGATGCGGAACAAATCGCGATGCTGGCGCGCCTTTGGGCACGGCTGGGTTTCAAGGACGTCGCGCTGCAACTCAATTCCATCGGTGATGCCCCCGCGCGCAAAGCGCACCGTGAAGCACTAGTGAGCTATTTTGAAGCGAATCACGACAAACTGGATGAAGACGCACGGCGGCGTTTGCATACCAATCCGCTGCGCACGCTTGACACCAAAAATCCCGCCATGCAGGCGCTCGTCAATGCGGCGCCAACATTGATGGATTTTCTGGGCGATGCGGAAAGATTGCATCTCGATGGCGTGAAACAGCGGCTCGACGCAGCGGGTTTGATCTATACCGTCAATCCGCGCTTGGTGCGCGGCTTTGATTATTACAATCGAACTGTCTTTGAATTCATCGCCAAGGGTGGCAAGGGCAGTAAAGGCGGCGAATGGGAACTGACCATTGCCGGCGGTGGCCGATACGATGGCCTGATGGAACAGTTGGGCGGCAAACCGGCACCATCGTGTGGTTTTGGTGTTGGTGTTGAGCGCGTGCTGATGTTGCTCGAAGAAAATCCCCCGGCGCTGCCGCAATTACTGGATGCGTTTCTGGTGTTTTCCGATGGTCTTTCCCAGCAGGCCTTTCAGACGGCCGAAAAATTGCGCGACCATGGTTTGGCGGTCGCGTTGCATGGCGCGGCTGACGGCAATACCGCGAGTTTCAAATCGCAGATGAAGAAAGCTGATGCCAGTGGCGCGCGCTTTGCTATCATTCTGGGCGCGGACGAAGCGGTCGCCAACAAAATGAGTCTGAAACCGTTGCGCAAGGGTGGCGAACAATTGTTGCTGACGGTTGAGGAAGTGGTTGGAAAATTGTCGGATGAGACAACCGCCTGAACCAGATGGCGGGTCGCGAGTTTAATTTTGGTCAATGATGATCGAGAAGAAAAGACAGGATAGGAAGCAATGGCTGCATACGATTTGGAAGAGCAGGAACGCATCGACGCACTCAAGGACTGGTGGGAGCAGTGGGGTAATTGGGTCTATGCCGGTGTCGGTGCATTTGTGATTGGTGTCGCTGCCGTGCAGGGCTGGCGCCTCTATGATGCGAAACAAAATGCCGATGCCGAAGTATTGTTCAAGAGCGTCGAAAAGACCGCGCAGGAAGTCGCCGCCAGCAAGGACAGCAAGAAACTTTCCGAAGCGGCGATTGCCATGTCGGACGCGTATCCGCGTACATTTCACGCGACCGATGCGCGATTGCTGGCGGCAAAATCGTCCTTCGACGCCGGTGATCTCAGCGCCGCGAAAGCGCATTTGCAGTGGGTGGTGGACAACGGTCGTGACACCTATAAGCCGATTGCACGCATTCGTCTTGCCGCCGTGCTGTTTGACGACAAGAAGTATCCGGAGGCGCTGGCCGCACTCGAACAAGTCAAGGACGAAGGCTACGTGTCAATGGTGGCGGATTTGCGCGGCGATATTCTGGCGACGCAAGGCAACAAAGAAGAGGCCCGCGCGGCCTATCAGATCGCGGTTGAGAAATCGAGTGACCGCAGCCCGTTGAAGTCGATTTCGCAAGCCAAACTTGATGCGTTTGGCGGCAGCACGCCGAAGGCCGACGATGGCAAGGCCGATCCCAAAACAGCCGCCAAAGACAGCAAAGACAGCAAAGGAAGCAAACCGTGAACGTAACAATGAATTCTGCCAACCAAATCGCGGTACGCAGTATGCGTGTTGCGGTTCTGTTGATTGTGGTGGCCACATTTTCCGGATGCGCGTGGTTTGGTTGGGGAAGCGACAAGAAAGCCGCGGCACTTCCGGCCATCACCGGCACCAATGCCGCGACGCTTGTCTGGTCGGCGAGCGTCGGCAAGTCCGGCGGATATATGTTCAGTCCCGCATTTGCTGATCGGTTGATCTTCGCGGCCGGTCGGGATGGCAGCGTTTACGCGCTCGCTGAAGAAGGTGGCCGCACGGTGACGCGCATGGATTCCAAATCGTCACTCACTGGCGGGGTGGGCGTCAATGATGACACGGTGGTGGTTGGCTCCGGGAAGGGCGATGTCATCGCACTTGATACGGCCGGACGCGCGCTCTGGAAATCTTCCGTCGCCGGTGAAGTGCTGGCGTCTCCGGTGGTGGCCTCCGGGTATGTGATCGTGCGTACCGCCGATGGTCGGATCATTGCGTTGAACCGCATCGATGGCAA
>JANLQC010000017.1:0-2076 GCA_031367575.1 Betaproteobacteria bacterium
GGCACCGGTTCCGAGTACCGCCTTGGTTCGCGCCATGTTCGCTCCTCACGCAAGAAAGGCGTCAACATAGCACGAAAATCGTTAAACGAACAGTATTGCAACCTGACCCGCTAATTCAAACTCGCAATGGAAATCAAACGGGCCAGGGTAAAAATAATTTCAAAAATATTCACGCGGACGATATTTTCTCCCCGATATTTGAAACGCGTTTTTCATTCGGGGCGAGAGCAAGTACTCCATTCAAAACCGATCGGCCGGTTTGCCAATCCCAGTGGTGCCGTCTGGATTGGTGCAGCGTCCCACCAGTATTTCCGCTGGTCGTCGCGGGGTGTGTGATCAATCCACCAGTCCCGGATTACGGCGTCCCACCCAACCCGGAAATTGATGTTGAAACTCTATAATTGGGGCGGATCTCGGGGCATAAATGCCTGTTAATCCGCGCCAATGCTTGAGTTTCCGCATTTTTCGCGCCATCACCGCCCTCCATTGCCGTGTCAGAGTCAATCACCCTTCGCCCGCCCGGGCTTCCTCTGCTAAAATTGCGCGTTTGTTCACAGCATTGCCTTTCAAAAAAATAGCAGTTCAGGTTCAATCTCTCAGGGAGTGGGTAAATGGCAACTGTTTCAGCAGGACTTCTCTTCGCCTTGGCGTGCGCGTTGTTGGCGCTTGCTTACGGCGCGATTCAAACCAAATGGATACTTGCGCAACCCGATGGCAATGACCGCATGCGCGAAATCGCAGCGGCCATTCAAGCCGGTGCGAAAGCGTATCTCAATCGTCAATACACCACGATCGGTATCGTCGGCGCGGTGCTGTTTATCGCGATCTGGCTGATCCCCGGTTTGGGTGGCGACACCGCGATGGGCTTCGCGCTCGGCGCGATCGCTTCCGGTGCGGCGGGCTATATCGGCATGAACGTCTCGGTGCGCGCCAACGTGCGTACGGCTGAAGCGGCGCGCAACGGCATCAACCCGGCGCTGAATGTCGCGTTCAAGGGCGGTGCGATCACCGGTTTGCTGGTGGTCGGTCTGGGGCTGTTGAGCGTGGTGGTGTTTTTCTATTACCTGCAAGGCTCGGCCGTACACGGTGCCAAAATGAGCGACATCATCAAGCCGCTGATCGGCTTGGCGTTTGGCTCCTCATTGATTTCGATCTTCGCGCGTCTGGGCGGTGGAATTTTCACCAAGGGTGCTGACGTTGGCGCGGATCTGGTCGGCAAAGTCGAAGCCGGTATTCCCGAAGATGACCCGCGTAATCCAGCCGTGATTGCCGATAACGTCGGTGACAACGTCGGCGATTGTGCCGGCATGGCGGCCGATTTGTTCGAAACTTACGCCGTGACCATCATCGCAACCATGGTGTTGGGCGCGCTGCTGTTGCCCGGCACGGCCACCGTGGCCAACGTGGTGGTGTATCCGCTGGTGCTGGGTGCGTTTGCGATCATCGCGTCGATTGTCGGGTGCGCATTTGTCAAAGCGCGCGAGGGCGGCAAGATCATGAACGCGCTGTATCGTGGCCTTGCAATGTCGGGCGGTCTCGCGTTGGTGGCATTCTATCCGCTGACCTCGTGGATGATGGGTGATATTTATTTGCAAGACCCCAAACTCACCGTCATGAATCTGTGGCTATGTTGTGTGGTCGGTCTGGTGTTGACAGCGCTGATGGTCTACATCACCGAGTACTACACCGGCACCGAATTCAAGCCGGTGCAACATGTCGCCGAAGCGTCCACCAAAGGCCACGCGACCAACATGATTGCGGGTCTCGGTGTTTCGATGCGCTCCACCGCGTGGCCGGTTTTGTCGGTGTGTCTGGCGATTTACGCGGCGTATGCATTTGCCGGGCTGTATGGCATCGCGATTGCCGCCACATCGATGCTGTCGATGGCCGGTATCGTGGTCGCACTGGACGCCTATGGCCCGATCACCGATAACGCCGGCGGTATTGCGGAGATGTCCAATCTGCCGAAGTCAGTGCGCGATGTGACCGATCCGTTGGATGCGGTCGGTAACACCACCAAAGCCGTCACCAAAGGCTATGCAATTGGCTCGGCCGGTCTGGCTGCGTTGGTATTGT
>JANLQC010000174.1:0-2117 GCA_031367575.1 Betaproteobacteria bacterium
CGAATCCGAAGATCCGCTGGTACTGGTATCGGCATTCCGCGATGATTCGCGCGAAGAAATCATCGGCGTAATCGTCAACAACCATCGCGAACCCGTGTCAGCCAGTTTCAAGACGGTCGGCGGTATCGATCTCAGCGGCACGGTAAAGGGCGAGCAATCGTCAGCTGAAGGTTACTGGCTTCCGCTGACGATAGCGCCGCTGGACGAGGATCAGCGCATTCGCACCACTTTGCCCGCGCGAAGTGTCACGAGTTTCTCGGTGAAGTTTCGCCGAACCGCGAAATGAAAAAGCGCCCAAGATTTTTTCAGCGCAAATTTTGCGCGCCCAGAGTTCCTGACCGTCTTACAAAATGATTCTGAGCATGTTTGCAATTTCACGAAACCCCAGCATTGGCGGGCCTTTCCAGCCACAATAGCCCGTAACGCCGCGCCAGTGCTCGTGTTCTGCGTTTGCCCCGAAATAAAAATCTATGCGACGAGGGGCGAAAATTCAACCGGCACACTGTCATCATTTAGGCAATACCGATTGGTAAAGCCGCTCCAGCCGCTTGGTGGTTTCCGCTATCCCAAAGCGAGGCAAGACATGCGCGCGAAGCATCATCGGGTCAAAGCGTTCCGGCGATTGCAGAACTTCACCAATTGCCCGGGCCATCGCCGCCGGGTCGTCCACTTGAACCAGTCGACCGACGGCGTCATCAACAAGTTCTTCGGGCCCGCCGCAGCGGGTGGCCACCACCGGCGTCCCCGAGGCAAGTGCTTCAATCGTCACCGCAGAGAAACTTTCGCGGCGGCTCGGGACGGCCAGCACTGCGGCCCGGCGCATTTCGAGCGACACGTCGCGGGGATCAAGATGGCCAATGAACTCGATTCGATCCGTCACGCCGAGCGTCGCGGCCAGATTTCGAACCTCAAGTTCGTCGCGGCGACCACTTCGCGTGAGTGTCGAACCAATCACCCGGAGATGCGCGTTCGGCTGGCTCTCCAAAAGTAATGCGAGCGCGCGAATGAGAACATCCAGCCCCTTTACGCGGCGAACGATGCCGACAAACAAGATGCGCCCCGCGATGCGTGACTCAAGCCCGGACGCGACAAACGCGCCTTCATCAAGAACATTAGGCAGCAGTTCGACGCGCATCGAGTCGCCCACCACTTCCCGCACTGTCCGGCGGGTGGCTTCGCTTACCGCCGTGACAACGCCAATTGAGGCCAGCGCGTGAATGACTTGTGTGCGTGTCCGTTTCTCTTTGTCGAGCCAAGGCGTCCAGTTCGCATGTTCGGTGATTACGACAGGGATACCGAGTTCGCGCCCGATTTTCGCGGCGATCACGCCGTCGGGATAAATGAAATGGGCATGGATGAGATGGAATGGCCGTTCCGCATGTAGTTGGCGTGCAAGTCGCTGAACGGCGGGCAACGCCAACCGGGCGTCCAGCGAATGCGTAAAATGAATCAGCCCCCCGGGAACGCGGGGAAAGTAGGTAACCACGCTGTTCAAGAAATCATGCGGCGGCACCCGTCGCAGCCGCTGCCATTCGGGTATGGGCAGGCCAGGGGGTGCCCATGGAATCATCGAGATAACAATCGGTTCGGCGAACGGAAGCGCCGCATGCGTCAAGCGAGCGACCCACAATCCATTTCCCGGGAGTGCAGCGTTTGGATAGGTGCGCGCCAGCACGAGAACGCGCGGTCTTGACACAACTTTGGCGGAAGGCACTGTCATGCCACTGTTTTCACGATTGAATGCAATTGTTCAAATTGGGTGTGCCGTTCGAGTTTTCCTGGGATCGCGCAGAACACAAGTTACATGTTCGTATCGAGGGAAGCATGATAAAGTTCAATGGCGTAAAAATGCAACCGGCGGATACCCGTTTCAGGCTATCGCCATTCGTGCAAGCGTCGTAATGCAGCAGTGGCCGCCCATTGGCGCGGCGAACAGTCGAATCGCCATGAAAAGGCCACTTCGCCATTTGGATTCGCAGTCGAACGCAGTTTGGGGGAAATATGCAACAGCCCGGCATCACCAGTCGCATTCGCAGGCATATGAGGCTCACGCGCGCGGCGCATGAGCCGGGCGAGGGCAGCACGCCGCCGTTTCTGGTGTTGTTCATCAATTCCAT
>JANLQC010000019.1:0-2660 GCA_031367575.1 Betaproteobacteria bacterium
CGACTGGTTCCGCGATCATCCGTTGGAAGACGATTTGAAAATGCTGGCGTGGGCGGATAAGGAATTGGCGGGCAAGGGCTACATTGATTGGTACAAGTTCGCTCACCCGCAATTGGGTGAAATCGAAATCGGCGGCTGGGACAAGATCTATGCTTTCCGCAATCCGCCGCCGCATTTGCTCGAAAAGGAAATCGTCAAATTTCCCGATTGGCTGATCTGGAATACGCTGATTTCACCGAAGCTGGAACTCGCGCACGCGACGGCCGAACACATCGGCGGTGACAACTGGCGCATTGAAGTGGGCGTGCAAAATACCGGTTACCTGCCTTCGTACGTTTCCAAGCGCGCACAGCAACGCAAACTTGCGCGCGGGGTCGTCGGCGAAATCGCGTTGCCGGAAGGGGCGGTGCTGGTATCAGGCACCGCGCGCGAAATCGCCGGTGAACTCGAAGGCCGCGCCTACAAACATACGCTGATGAGTTTCTGGACCGACACCACACCGACGGCGGATCGGGTGACGCTGGAGTGGGTCGTCAACGTTGGAAAATGCGCAATGAAAAACAGGAAAGTCAATTTGGTGGTGCGCCATGAAAAGGCAGGTACCGTGCGGGCGAGCGTGGAACTGACGGCGGCGTAGATTGGCTTATTGAGAATTACATAACATTGAGACAAATGGCGTCGTCCCGGCGCAACCCTTGTGGTTGTTCGCCGGAATGACGAAACAATTTGATCCTTTGAAACGCATTGATGTAATTCTCAATAGCTGCCGGTGCGGCGGCACGCTGTCCCGCGAGCATCGGCGGGTTGCGGGGCCGTTCGGCACCCGTCAATTGTAAAAATTAGTTGATACTTTTTGGGCAATTGACGATCCCGGCTTGCGCGCGGATACTGGGTATCACGCCACCCACTGATGTGGAAGGAGACGCGCCATGAGAAGCCTGACCACCCTGTTGCTTTCTCTTGTTGTTTCAGGCTGCGCAACCGTTGCGATCCCGCCGCAGCCGGATCGACTTTTCCGGGATGCACTGTTCGCGCCGCCCAACGAACGTGTCAGTGCCGCAGACGTATTTGCGTTAAGTGACGAAATGAAACGCTATTTGCTTGTCGAGATAGCGGGGGAGCTGAACGCCAAAGGCGCACTGCAAGGATTGGTTGATGCGCTGGCCAGCAAGAATCAGCTCAAGATCGAATATGATTCCGCGCAAACGCGCAATGCCGCGCAGACTTTCAAGGAACGCGCCGGAAATTGCCTGTCGCTGGTGATCATGACGTCGGCACTGGCGAGAGAGCTTGGGCTGCCCGTTTACTATTACGGTGTCGCCGTGGAAGAAACCTGGAGCCGGGCGGGCGGGCTTTATTTTTCGTCAGGCCACGTAAATCTCACGGTCGGCAAGCGTTTTTTCGACATGGATGGCAGAGCAAGCAGCAGCGGGCTGATCATGATCGATTTCAATCCGGTGCCGGCCAACCGCAAACTTCGCACGTGGCCGCTTACCGAAGCGACGATTTTGGCGATGTACATGAATAACCGCAGCGCCGAGGCATTGGCGCGAGGGCAACTGGACAACGCATATTGGTGGGTGAAAGAGGCAATCCGCCAGGATCCCGCGTTTGAGGGTGCCCACAATACATTGGGCGTGATTTACCGGCGGCACGGCAATTTGGCCGAAGCTGAAAGCGCCCTTGCGCATGCACTCGAACTCGCGCCATCGAACATTCAGGTCATGTCAAATCTTTCCATTGTGCTCAATGACCTGGGCCGATTTGATGAGGCACGGCGGCTCACCGCGATGCTGGAGCGGGCGCGGCCCTATCGGCCGTATTATTTTTTCGATCTTGGCCAGACGGCGATGCAGGCGGGTGACTTCCAGACGGCACGAGACATGTTTGCAAAAGAAATCGAACGTGACGCCGATAACCACGAGTTTCATTTCTGGCTGGGCACGGCCTATTACCAGCTTGGAAATCTGAGCCGCGCGCGCAAACATCTGATGAAGGCCATGGATTTCAGTCCAACGCGAATTGAACGTGATTTGTACGCGGCAAAACTGGATAAATTGCGTGCTTATCAGGAAAAAGCCGCCCGCGCAGGCTGACCCGAAATTTCCGATACGCGCCCTCGCTACTCAAACTGCTTCTTGAATTTTGCAAACTCCTCCGTCAGCCAATTCACGTCACGTTTGAGAGAGGCGATCTCCGCCTCGAGATGAGCAACACGATCATCGCCTGTTCCATCGATCATCGCGTTGGTGCCAACATGCATGCCGGCCGCGATTTCCTGACGTTCCACCGCCATTTCGCCCGACAGCAAATGCGCCCAGCGCGATTCCTTGGTGCCGGGCGCGCGCGCCAGTTGCATAACGAGCGCGGGTTCGTTGGCGGCAAGATCGTTGAGCGATCGTTCAACGCTTTCGATCGAGGCGAACGGATACATGCGCGCCGTGCGTTGACGCAACTCGCCGCAGGTCTGCGGGCCGCGCAGCATCAGCAGCGCGAGTAACGAGAGCTTCGCATCATCAAGCGAAAACACTTCGCGCATCATGTGTTGATATTTCGCGACGCGGCTGCCGGCCGGGTAGTAGGCTTGCGCGACATGATTCTCCTGCAAACGTTTCAGGCACGCTTCACCGTTTCTTCGCCCAGACTCATGACCGGCTCGC
>JANLQC010000228.1:0-2665 GCA_031367575.1 Betaproteobacteria bacterium
GGGCGGCGTTTGCACTTTGGGCGGCGGCTCGAGGGGAACAAGAGGAATTGTCGGATTTTGCGGCAGCGTTTTCGGCACGGCCATCATGCGCGGTGCCGTTGGCGGTCGGGCGCTCGGCGGCGGCACCGGTTCGGTGGGCGATTCTGTCGCCGTGGGCGATTTCACCGCGCGCGGTGTGAGTTGCACCACCAATGGCCCTTTTGCCGCACTTTGATCCGGCGGATTGCCGGTTTGCAAGGGTCGCGGTACAAACATCATCAGCAGTGCGTGGAAGAGCAGGGAAACGCCGACACCGATATAGAAGCGCCGCATCGAACGCGCGCGCTTATCCTCAACATCGGAGGTCTTCCACAGAATCGGGATCGGTACAGTTGAAATGACTTTTTCCAGCAAGAATTTAGGGTCGCATCGGTTGCAGAGGAAATCGATGCCAGACGGTCGAGCCGCGCGGCCAAACCGATGCGATCCTATGACCCGCTGGTCGCAAAATAGTTACATTTTACGCGAGCAGGCATGTTGATGACGCCACTCAAAGCCCGCCAACCCGACGATCAGTTTGCGCCGCGCACGCGAACACCTTGAGCGGCAGGAACGCCACCTTCAACGGCGCGAATGGGAAGATCAAATGGCGCGTGCGCGGCGCGAAGCGGCCGCGCGCCAAAGCGGTAAATTATCGGTGGCAAACCAGTCGCGGAACTCGGCTAACGAGGAATTTCCCGGATCAACCCGCCAACCATTACTTGGCAAGCTGGCGCAAGTACAAAACCACCTGCCAGATTTCTTCATCTTTCAGCGAGGAATGTGGTGGCATCGCGGATCCGGGTGAACCGAACCGGATAATCCAGAATAGCTGGCCGTCCGGCACGCCATTGATGGTTTGGGCGCACGCGAAATTGCGCGGCGGTGGATCATATTGGCCCGACAGCGGCCCGCGTCCATCACCCTTTTTCCCGTGGCAAAGGGCGCAATTGGCGGAACCCGCGTTACCTTGAAATATCAGTTCACCGGGTCGCGTACTGCCCGCAGTCAAAGGATTAACGCGTTTGTAATATTCATCCGGCGCTTTGCCGGTGAATCGCGGTTGCGGGCACTCCGCCGGTGCCGCGACAGCGGGCAATGCGGCCACCCACATCCATGCGGGAAATATCGCCAACCGTATCGCGCCTGACCGCCAACGCATACCAACCTCCAATATTCAACCAATCCGATGCATTCAATGCATTCAATGCATGCAGTCTCGATGTTGCCGGAACATTTTGACCGCACCATTGACTTGGCGCAAATACATGCACCGCCATCACGAATTCAGTTTATCCCAGCCATCCTTGCCCAGCTCGCGCAGTGTCGCAATATTTTTTTCATAAATGTCGCCCGCCTCCGGAAACGCAACCACCGCTCGCGTCACGCTCGATTCGCGAAGAATGTGCAGCGTCGGGAATGGCGAACGATTGGTGAAGTTGGAGATGTCGTCGGGATCGGAATTGGCAAACCGGTAGCGCGGATGAAAGCTTGCCATCTGCAATTCGCCTTCCAGGCCGAGCTCCACAATCGCCGCGTCGGCGGTTTCAAGAAAATCGTTGTACTCAAGAAAATCGGCGAACACAAACGGATGGATCAACAACGTTGTGTCGGTCGTGTCCGGATCGGCATCGGCGAGGAAATTCAATTCGCGCAGCAACGATGCAAGTAATTCGTCCGGCGTCTGCGCGCGCGAAACGGCGTAGCGGATCTGGCCTTTCACATGCACCGCTTTTGCAAAGGGGCAAAGGTTCAGCCCAATGACGGCGCGCTCGATCCAGTGCGTCGTCGCCGCGACAATTTCTTCGTCAGTCAACGAATTGGCGTGCATGTGAAGCCCTTTTGAACCGGCGCGAAGGCCGTGGCAGGCGGGTACACAACTATTCGACAATCTTTATGCCCACCACCAGCGGGACGGTTTCGGTTTTAGTGCATTTCGGATCGCCGTAACAAGACGCGGCCTGAATGGTTTCAAGGCGGTACTCGAGTGCGATACGCTTACCCTTGAGTGGCGGCTTCTGGCTGCAAATCTCAAACTTGCCAACCTCAATGAACTCATTGCCCTTTTCGTCTTTTATGGTCAGGTAACAGCCGTTGTCACCTTTTTCAACATCAGCAAGGAGCCCAAGCGTCCGCTTTATTTCTGTGCCGACTTTGGCGAAACCTTCTTTGTAGACTACATTGGGGGTGGCAGGGGTCGCTGGTGCGGTTGGAGCTGCGGGGGCGGCGGCGGAGGGGGCGGCGGAAGTGGCGGCGGGGGCGGGGATTGGCGGCGGCGCGGCGGTTGATTGCGCAGTCGCTGTTCCGGTCACGCACAGCAGGGCGAAGGCGCTTCCGCACCAAGGCAACGTCAACAGCAGTCGAAAATTCATCATGGCCTCCTCAATTTTTTTCGATTTTGACGAAAATAACCGGTAATGCATTTTATTCGATCACCGCGTGGCTGCGCGCCGGTTGACGGTGCCGTGTTCAAGCCCAGTCGAGAATCACTTTTCCCGATTGGCCGGAAAGCATCGCGGCGAATCCTTTCTCAAAATCGTCAACTGCAAAATGGTGGGTGAGAATCGGCGACAGATCGAGGCCGCTTTGCAGCATCGCCACCATCTTGTACCAGGTCTCGAACATTTCACGGCCATACACGCCTTTG
>JANLQC010000257.1:0-1846 GCA_031367575.1 Betaproteobacteria bacterium
GGGTGTGAACGGCAGTGGCGGCTTCATCTGGTATTTGTTCTGGATGATGAGCACGTCGGGGAAATTGACCCCCGCCGCGCGTACGCGGATTTTGACTTCGCCGGCTTTGGGTTCCGGCAGGGCAACATCTTCAACGACCAGCGTTTCCGGCCCGCCCCACTGCTTGCATACGACCGCTTTCATAGGTTCGTGTCCATTTTTATTTGAAGTTCAAGTCGAAAAAAAACGGTCATCCTGAGCGAACCGAGGGATCTCGTCTTGGAGAGATCCTTCGGTTCGCTCAGGATGACAGCATTTTGACTTCGGCAATAAAATTTGTCCCGCGTTTTTGAATGCCGCGAAACACTAACACGCGATCAGGCTACTGCACGCCTTCATCGAGCATGATGCCCGGCGGCAATTGAACGGTCTCAATGCCTTCTTCGTGCAATTCGGCGGCTTCATCGCGCGAAACTCGACCGCGAATATTGCGCTGCGATTGCTCGCCGTAATGCATCTTGCGTGCGGTTTCGGCGAAGGCACCGCCGACGTTTTCAGTGTTGGCGCGCACGAACGACTTGAATTGCTGGAGCATGTGTTGCTGCAAATTGGGCATCAGTGATGCCGCCATCACTTCCTGCGGGCCGTTCGCTTCCGGGCCATCGTTTACGGAAATTTCGGCGGCACCGGAATTGATGCGCGGCGCGGAAAGCCGTTTGGTGATTTTCGCGTCGCCGCACGCCGGACACTCGACCAGACCGCCCCTTGCCTGACGATCAAAGTCATCGGCCGAACGAAACCAGCCGTCAAAGGTGTGCGAGTGCGAGCAGGAGAGGTTAAAGACGATCATGGATTCAGTGTGGGAGGTGGCAAAAATAATTTCTATGAAATAAGTCACGAATCAGGCAAAACCTGCCCGCACGAACGTGACCCCTTGTCCTTGTATATCGGCGCTTCGCGACAAAATTCAAGGTCGGCGTTACCGTTACCGGTACCGTTCCCCTCGGTACAACGCACTCAAAGCGAAAACGTCGACAGATAGCGCTTTCTAAGTTCGTTCTTTTGCACTTTGCCCATCGCATTGCGCGGCAGGTCATCGACGATGAAAACGCGTTTTGGCACCTTGAACGCGGCCAGTTTGCCCTTCAATGCGGCAATGATCCCGGTTTCGCTCAGATCAACATTGCCCGCCGCTTTCACCACCACCGCCGCCACCGCCTCACCAAAATCCGGGTGTGGCAAACCGATCACCGCACTCTCGGCAACGCCAACCATCTCATCGATGAGCAATTCGATTTCCTTTGGATACACGTTGAAGCCGCCCGAGATCACCAGATCCTTCGAGCGCCCGACGATGGTTACGTAACCTTTGGCGTCAATTTTTCCCAGGTCCCCGGTCTTGAAGTAGCCATCGGCCGTGAACTCTTCCTGATTTTTCTCGGGCAGCCGCCAGTAGCCCGGCAGCACGTTGTCGCCTTTTACTTGCAAGTGCCCAATGGTGTTGCTGACGCAGGCGATGCCATCGTCATCCACCACTCGTACTGCCACGCCGGGCAGCGGCATGCCAACGGTGCCGCCGATTCTTTCGCCCTGAAGCGGATTGGACGTGATCATCCCGGTTTCGGTCATGCCATAACGTTCCAGAATGGTGTGTCCGGTGCGGGCCTTGAATTCGTGAAAAGTTTCGGCCAGAAGAGGTGCTGAGCCCGAAACAAACAAGCGAATGCGCGCGCAGGATTCGCGCGTGAATGCCGCTTCCGTCAGGAGACGCACGTACATCGTTGGCACGCCCATGAAGACGGTCGCGTTCGCCAACGCCGCCATCGCCGCCTTTACCTCGAACTTCGCATGAAAAATCATCTTGCTG
>JANLQC010000258.1:0-4386 GCA_031367575.1 Betaproteobacteria bacterium
AATCAAGGCAACCGGCGCGAAAGTTGATTGACGTCGGCACCTGTTGCCGACAACCGTCGCACTTTGGAGTTGAATTCGCCACGCACCCATTTGCATCTATCAAGACTAGTCTATGTACTGGTCTATTACAAATTCGCACTACAGGGGGAAGCCGTGAAAACAGAAATAGGATCGTATGAAGCGAAAACAAAGCTCCCCGAATTGCTGCGGCAGGTAAAAACCGGCAAGAGTTTTACGATTACCAATCGCGGAGAGGCGATCGCGGATCTGGTGCCCAGTGCGAGTGCGAAGGCAAAGGACAAAGTTGCGGCGGCGAAAAAACTTAAGGCATTCATGCTGGCCGATCCGGTGCGTGGCGCGAACATCAGGGCACTCATCGATGAAGGGCGTGCGTGAGGACGTTTGGACGCGAGGTGGTACAAACTCGCTTAGCGATCAATTAATAGCTTGAAGGTTTTTGGATGTACGGCCCTTGGCCTTGAATTCAATTTACAATAAATTTTGAGGAGACAATTTATGACCAAGATCAGGTATTTCGTTTTAGCCGCAGCAGCCGCATTTGTTTTCACAGCCGGAAACGCAGCGGAGAATGACGCAAATGTCGCAAACACAGCCGCCAAACCGGCAGCAGCGGCTCCGACCAAAGCAGCCCTGATGACGCTCGAAAAAAGTAGCTACGAGGCACGGAAGACTAAGGACGCGAAGTTCTGGGACACATTTCTATCGGACAAGTTTGTCGGCTACGGTTCGTCCGGCAAGATTGACAAGGCATCAGCGACGAAGGAATACACTGGCACCGATTGCCAGATCAAGAGTTATGCGCTGTCGGGCGAGAAGATGAAGCCGCTCGGCAATGATGCGGCGCTGCTCACTTATAAGTCCACCGTTGACGGCGCATGCGGCGGACAAAAGCTCCCGGCGATCAGTATGGCGGCGAGCGTGTACGTTCGCGACGGCGCCAAATGGAAAGGCGCCTTCCACGCCGGAGCGCCGGTTGTCGATCCAAAAGCGATGCCCGCAAAACCGGCTGAGAAGAAAGAAGCGCCTAAAAAGGACGCCGCTAAAACCGCCGCTCCCGATGCCGGCACCGATGCCATGCTCGTGGCCGAAAAGGCCCTCTGGGAAGCCTGGAGAACACACGACGCCAAAAAAATGGCGGACCTGATGGCCAAGCAAATTTCATTTATCAATATTTTTGGCACCTACTTCGCCACCAAGGCCGATGCACTAAAGGATTGGACTAGCGAAGGATGCCAAGTCAAGAGCACCAGCGTCACCAACGCCGCAGGCACGATGCTCTCGCCGACCGTCGGCATCCTGACGTTTAACGGTGGTGCGGACGGCACTTGCTTCGGCCAGAAGGTTGGACCGATTTGGGGTACATCGATCTACGTTAAAGATAAAGACGGAGATGGCAGTGTGTGGAAATGGTCCTTTGGCATTAATTTGCCGGCGGGTTGATTTTCGGAACTAACCAAAGGGATCACGTTGATTTTCCCGGCACACCAAAACCCAGATCGCGATTTGGCGCGGTTCGTGAACATGAAAAAATCTGACATGATTTATGCAGGGCTACTTCACGACGACTCACCGACTTATTTCGTTTTCGTGGTTTCCGTCCAATGGCGACGACGCGCGGGGTGTTCGGCGACCCGAAGGCGCAGCCCAAGGCCATCGGCATCGACGAATTCTCGATCCGCAAAGGTCATCATACCTGCCGTATCGTGGTGAGCGACCTGGTTCGCCGACCATCTAGAATGTCACTAAATTACCCACTCACTTTGCAGAAGACCCATTTTTCTAAATGGCATTCGGGCATTATCGTTTGGGTTTTAGATAAACATGCAACTCCAGCACCAGTGCGGGTTGCGGGGCGAAAGTGTCTGTAAAGCCGCACCAGTGCTGGTATGTTCGTCGCAAATTGATGCCGAAACTCGTGCGATTGCATGAACGCGGACTTATCGTCAATGCCGATTAAACGGGTGGAAAATTTTTCGCCTCCGCGAACAGTGTGGCAACGCCTCCCACCTCAACGTTACTTTCAATTGGAAAAATTCCGCGCATGATCTGGCTCGCATCCTACATATTGACCGGCGCGCTGGTCGGCTTTCTTGCTGGACTGTTGGGCATTGGTGGTGGCATGACGTTGGTGCCAATACTCGCGATGTTTTTCACCGCGCAAATGTTGACCGCCGACCACAATGTTCATATGGCATTGGCCACCGCGATGGCGTCGGCCGCGTTTACCTCCAGCGCCAGCGTGCGTGAACATCACCGCCACGGTGCCGTCGATTGGATGTTGGTGAAACGCGTGGTGCCGGGCATGGTCAGCGGTTCGCTGTTATCGACGTTTGCCACCGGCTGGATTTCGCAGCGCAATCTGGCGATGGCGTTCGCGCTGATTGTCTTAGTTGCGGCGACACAAATGCTGCTGGGCAAAAAACCGAAGGCGGCGCGTGCGTTGCCGGGTGCGGTGCCGATGTTTTTGATCGGGCTCGCAATCGGCGTGTTGTCCGGGCTGGTATCGGCGGGGGGCACGTTCCTGATCATGCCGGTGTTGCTTTATTGCGGCATCAGCATGCACACCGCCATCGGCAGTGGCGCGGCCATCGGTATTCCGGTGACACTGGTCGGCACGCTCGGCTATATCGCTGCCGGCTGGCGTGTGGCGGATTTGCCAGAATTTCACCTGGGTTTTGTTTTTCTGCCGGCACTGGCAGCACTGGTGGCGGGCAGCATTTTTACCGCACCGATGGGCGCGCGCCTGACGCATCGATTGCCGGTGGCAACGCTCAAACGCATTTTCGCGCTGGTGATGTTTCTGCTCGCGACAAAAATGGTGGTGACGTATTGGTAGGCGGGATGAATAAACGGCAGCCCCTGTAAGTTTGGCTGGCGGGCGGCGACCAATGCACGCGTGCCATCTTGGGGCGGCTATTGGCGAGCATCGCCATGATGCCGTTCTTGACAAGCAATTCGGCCACGCTGCCGTCGGAAAACACAGTGCCGGCGTCGTCGTTGAATTGCAGGTGGCCACAGAAAATCGGTCCTGTCCAGGGTTTGGTCGCGACGCTTCCAAGTGCGCTGTTATTAAAACCGGGAATCAGATAAATGGTCGCAAGCAACCTTCCCAATGACAGCTCCTGTACCCAATTGTATCGAACTGGATTCTACGCGCGGCACGCTGCTAGAATCCAATCGTCCATTCAGTGCGTATGTGCCACAACATATGTGCCACAACATGTCCCGCAACAAAACAAAGAATAGGGTTCATCTAGGTTGAAGAACATTCTGGTTCTATTTGACGCTGATTGGGATCGTTTGCAGCTTCAGCGGGCCGCCGAATCGGCCGACGGTGAAGGCTATCGTTTTTTTTACGAAGGATTTGATCTCTTCAGCTTTCCCAGCAATGTGCAGCTATTGACCTTCGATATATTTCGATTCGTTGACCGACTGGTGCGGAAGTATCAATGGATGCCGCTGCACGGGGTCACATCCAGCAACGAGCAATTTGGCGCCTTGGTGGCGGCCTTGCTGGCACGAAAGCTTGGCTTGCCCGGTGCCGACCCCGCCGCGCTGATCGCGTCACAACACAAATATGTCGCGCGGCGAATTTTGCAGCGCGAGTTGCCGGAAGCGAATGTTGCGTTCCACGCTTTTCCATATACGCTCAAGGTGGCGGACGAAATTCCGCTCAAATTTCCGTTTTATGTGAAGCCGGTCAAAGCCGCCTATTCGGTGCTGGCGAGGCGCGTCGATGATTTCGCGGCACTGCAACAGCACATGCGCTTTCACCCGTGGGAAAAGTACATCATCAAACGGTTGGTGCGCCCGTTCAACGATGTTGTTCGCAAGCTCACCGATTTCGATGTCGATGCGCACTGGATGCTGGCCGAAGAATTGATCGACGGCATTCAGGTGAATGTCGATGGCGTGGTGATCGATGGCGAGATCAATCTGCTGGGCATCGTCGATGCAGTCATGTATCCGGGCACCGACCAGTTCATGCGCTTTGAATACCCGACGCGCCTGTCGGCCGCGCATGCCGGGCGCGCCGGTGATACCGCGCGCAAAATCATCACCGCGCTCGGTCTTGATCACGGCCTGTTCAATGTCGAAATGCGCGTCTGCCCGCAGACCGGCGAGTGCCGCATGATCGAAGTCAATCCGCGCATGGCTGCACAATTCTCGGATCTCTATGAGAAAGTCGACGGCATCAATTTGCATGAGGTGGCGCTGAAAATTGCGATTGGCGAATCGCCCGATCTCACGCCGGCGCGCGGCAAATACAAAATGGCCACCAGTTTCGTGTTCCGCAAATTTGATGGCACGCCGATGGCCAATCCACCGACCAGTGAAAAGCTCAATTGGCTGAAAGAATTCGAT
>JANLQC010000264.1:0-4431 GCA_031367575.1 Betaproteobacteria bacterium
ATCGGGGTCAACAATGACCACACCCTGCGTGCCGTCGACCACAACCAATTCATCTTCGCGCAGCAATTCGCGCGAGGTATGCAATGCAACGATGGCGGGAATCGCGAGGCTGCGCGCCAGAATCGCCGTGTGCGACGTGGCGCCGCCGACGTCAGTGACAAACGCGGCGACCTTGTGATCCTTGAAAAGAATCACGTCGGCCGGCGAGAGATCGTGCGCGACCAAGATGGTATCTTCGGCGCGTTCACGCAGTTTTTCCGGCACCGCGCTGTCCTGACCGGAGAGTGCCGCAATGACGCGCTCGGCCACCTGCCGAACGTCAGTCTTGCGCTCACGCAAATATTCGTCCTGCACATCGGCAAAATGCGCGAGCAATTCATCGAGCTGCAATTTCAGCGCCCACTCGGCGTTGCACGATTCACGTTTGATGATTTCGCGCGGCACTTCGCTGAATGACGGATCCTGCAAAATCATCCGGTGTACCGTCACGAACGCGGCCAGATCGGCGCTGGCATCGCCCTTGTGCGTGATATTAACGTCGTTTTCAAGCCAATCGAGATCGGCGCGCACCTGCTTCACCGCGTTGCTGAATCGTTTTACCTCGCGCGCGATGAACTCTTCCGGGATCTGGTAGTGATCAACTTCCAGCGACGCACTGGTGACAAGATGCGCATGGCCGATGGCGATGCCGCCCGATACACCAAGACCGTGCAGCGTGAAACTCATGGCGCGTCCATAGGCAAACACCAGCACTGGCGGGCATCGCAGGCGATAAATGCCTGAAAAGCCGCACCAGTGCTAGGGGTTGAGCGGGGGTTTCGATTCGCATGTGGATCGCCTGCGAGACGGTTGCCCGATGCAGCGGGCAGCGCGAACTGCAAGTTTGTCAATCGAGTCACGCCTATTCGCCTTCACCAAACTTGTCGTCGATCAGCACCACCACCGCCGCCATCGCGTCCGCTTCATCCGCGCCGCCCACTTCCAGTTCCAGCTTCGTTCCCTTGCCCGCCGCGAGCATCATCACGCCCATGATCGATTTCGCGTTGACCCGGCGCGTGCCCTTGATGAGGAATACCTCACTCTGGAATTGTCCGGCCGTCTGGGTCAGTTTGGCCGAGGCGCGTGCGTGCAAACCGAGCTTGTTGACGATTTCGATTTCGCGTTTCAGCATGGTGCGATGTCCGCCCCGCTGGGCATGCGCACGATGCCTTCATTGGCGCCGAAAAGCGCTTTTTCAATCAGCGTTTCCATCGGATGCTCGCGGTAGGAAAGTGCCTTGATCAGCATCGGCAAATTGACGCCGGAAACACCTTGCACGCGGCCCGGCTCGAGCAATCTGCAGGCAATGTTGGATGGCGTTGCGCCGAAAATATCGGTCAGCACCAGCACCCCCTGGCCCTGATCCAGAAACCGCACCAGATCGCGGCCCTGCGGCAGGATCGCGTCCGGCTCGTCGTGAATGGTGACGCCAAGCTGGCGCAAATAAAGCGGGCGCTTGCCCATCACGTGGCTGGCGCAGTGAATCAGGCTTTCGCCCAGCGTGCCATGGGCGATGATGAGTAATCCGATCATGTTTGAAAATTAGGTTGTGATGTTGTCATTCTAGCCGATGGCCTGCCGGTGACCGGCACCGAAATCACCAGAACGTGGACAGCAGAACGCGAACCGATGGTGAGAGTAAAATACCCCACACTTCCTTGGTAACCGCAGACATGGCTGGCCTCACTCCGCAATCCCCCCGTCCCACCGAACTGAAACTGCACCAGAAATCGCGTGAGCTCGAGGTGGCGTTCGATGACGGCAGGCAATTCAAATTCAGTTGCGAATTCCTGCGCGTGCATTCGCCTTCGGCCGAGGTGCGCGGGCACGGGCCGGGGCAGGAGGTGTTGCAGGTGGGCAAGAAAAATGTCGGCATCGCGGCCATCGAGCCGGTCGGCACCTACGCGGTCAAGCTGGTGTTTTCCGATGGCCACGAAACCGGCATCTATTCGTGGGATTATTTCCATGATCTGGGCGTCAAGCAGGATGACTACTGGAGCACCTACCTCACGCGCATGGCGCGCGCTGCGGCATCACGCGAATGAGCGCGCGAAGGAACGCGCGAAGGAACGCGCGATCAAGTGTTCGATGAAATGCGCGATTGAGAAACGGATAAATACCATGCCCGCCGACGTACAAATTTTTTTCGACACCTACCGCGACGCCTTCAATCGGCTCGATGGTCGCGCCGTGTCCGCGCACTACGATTTGCCGGCGATGATTGTTCACGACGGCGGCAACGGCCTATTCACCGACGACGCCGCCCTTGATGCTAACAACATCGCCTTGTGCGCACACTATGCGCAGGACGGTTTTGTGCGCGCCGATTTTGCCGAGCGCGCGTTCCTGCCGCAGGGAGAAAATTTCTGTGTGGTCGATTTGGCGTGGACCATCGAGCGCCGCGACAAGGGGCCGCAGACGTTCAATACCTCGTACGCGCTCGCCCGGCGTGCCGACCGCTGGAAGGTGGCGATGGTGACCGCCTATGAAGAACGCCGTCCCGGGAGCAGGCATGACTAACGCCACTGAAAATTCCGCCGATGTGAACAAGGAAAAAAACACCCATTTCGGTTTTCAGCAACTGCCGGAGTCGGACAAGACCCAGCGCGTGCGTGAAGTCTTCAAATCGGTGGCACCCTCCTATGATCTGATGAACGACCTGATGTCGGGCGGCATGCACCGCCTGTGGAAAAGTTTCACGGTGGATCTGGCCAATGTGAGGCCCGGCGAAAAAGTGCTTGACGTGGCGTCGGGCTCGGGCGATCTGGCACTCGCCTTCGCGAAAGCGGCGGGACCTTCCGGCCAAGTCTGGCAGACCGACATCAACGAAGCGATGTTGCAAGTCGGTCGCGACCGTTTGTTGAACGCCGGATTGAGCCTGCCTGCGGCGCAATGCGACGCGGAAAAGTTGCCGTTCGCCGATGCATCGTTCAATCTGGTCAGCGTCGCATTTGGACTCAGAAACATGACCCACAAAGACCGCGCGCTGGCGGAGATGTCGCGCGTGCTGAAACCGGGAGGACGCCTTCTGGTGCTGGAATTTTCGCAAGTCCACAGTTCGCTGCGCAAAGCCTATGATGCATACTCGTTCAGCTTGCTGCCGCTGCTCGGCAAGTACATCGCCAAGGATGAAGCCAGCTACCGCTATCTGGCCGAATCGATCCGCATGCATCCCGATCAGGACACCTTGAAAGGCATGATGGAAGCGGCCGGATTGTCGCGGGTCGAGTATTTCAATCTCACCGCCGGCGTGGTGGCGGTTCATAAAGGCGTCAAGCTATGACAAATCGAATGTTTAATCGCGCGATGAATTGTGCAACTACGATGCTTGGTTTGGCCGCCGCCTGTTCAGTCGCGGTTGCGCGGGTGCCCGCGAGCCCACCGCCCCCCAAGCCGGTAATGTTGAAGCCCGGAAAGCCGCTTGAAAAATGCATGATGCTCAACACCGGTCAACGAGTTGAATATCGTTTCGAGTCGACCGCCAAAGTCAATTTCAACCTGAATTACAACAAGGGTGACACGCTGTATTACCCGGTCAAGCTTGATCGCACCACCGGCGAATCGGGCATGTACGAAGCGCGCGCCCGTGAGAAGCATTGTTTTGTGTGGGAAAACCGCACCGACGCCGAGGTTGAATTGACCTATTCATACAAAGTGGCCAAATAGACTTCAATCGGGGATGCAATTTGCCCATTCGTCCCCATCTGGCACATTAGTCCTTCATTTGCCGTAAGATTCGCACCAACTGTATCGGGACGTGCCATTTTTGATATGGTCCCAAAAAAATTTATTCGGTCGTACCGTTCGTACCATTCGTAGCATTCGTAGCATTCGCATTGAAAGTTGAGGCTTCCATGAAATTCCTTACCGTTCCCATCAGCATTTTCGCCGCATTGACGTCCGTGTTCCTGTTCGCGGCTGACGCCGATGCCCGCCCACTGGGGGGCAAGAAATCGGTCGGCATGAAACGCGATTCCGCCCAGCAAAATACCGCCACACCGCCATCCGCACCGGCGGCAGCCCCCGCCAAATCGGCCGCACCCGCCGTTACGCCAGCCGCGCCAGCCGCCGCCCCTTCCGGCATGAGCAAGTGGCTCGGCCCATTGGCCGGCCTCGCGGCAGGCGGATTGCTTGCGTCAATGTTCATGGGTGGCGGTTTCGGCGGACTCAAGATGTTCGATATCCTGCTGTTCGCCGGATTGGCATTCGGCGCGTTCATGGTTTGGCGGATGCTGGCGCAGCGTAAAGTCGCGGCTGCGGCCGCGGCGGCCACCGCCAGCGCGGGCGGAAACACGATGCAATATGCGGGTGCCGCCCATTCCGGCAATACCACTGCGCCTTATGAACTCTATGCGTCACCGACGGCACCGGCGCCGCCGTCCTCGGTGCCTA
>JANLQC010000297.1:0-2757 GCA_031367575.1 Betaproteobacteria bacterium
GGAACTTAAAAACGCGTCTTTTTGCGCCATACGGCGTCGCAAATCCTCGTGATAGTCAACGCGATCCCAGCGGTTTGCTCCTTGTCTGGCCCAAAAATCCATCGTTTTTATTAGGTCCCGAAATTGCCAAGCACTACACCAGAATCAACCCGAATGTGCGATTTGACACTGCCCCGATGCCAATCGGCTCGTAACATCAAATATACCGTCGGTGGAATGATGGGGTGCGGGCCGTTTACAAGCAGGGGACATGGGCATATCATGTGTTGCAGGGAAGTAAGCAAATGACTTTTCCTTTGAAATCAAAAGCAAAGGTAATTGTCTTGACGCGGTTTAACAACGTCCGCCCTTGCATTTTCGTGATCGCGATGGTGGCGCACCTCGACGGTAATGCCCATGATAAAAAAATTTGTAACGCATATTTGGCGCCCCGGTTTCGCGGCGTCGCTAGTCACGCTGTTCATTGCATCGCCTTCGGCAATCGCGGCGGGCGACCCAAGGATTCTGGCGGAAGGGCAAAAATTGCTCGCCGACGGTAATCCCAGGCAGGCCTACGCGGTGCTGGTGCGCGAACAGAATCAATTTGCGGACAACCGCGAATACGATTACCTGCTCGGTGTCGCCGCACTCGACAGTGGCAAAATTGACGATGCCATCATCGCCTTCGAGCGGGTGCTGGCCGCAACTCCAAATAATGCCGGTGCGCTGATGGATTTGGGACGCGCCTACTTTTTGGCGGGATCAATGGATCTGGCCGAAGCCACTTTCCTGCAATTGAAACAAAGCAATCCGCCGCCCGCCGCGCAAGCGTCGATCGAGCGCCATTTGCAGGCCATTGCAGCGAAACGCGCGCAAGGCAAACGGGCAGTTTACGGCTATGGTGAATTGTCACTCGGCTATGACACCAATATTACCGGTGTGCCGAAAGACTTCACGGCGGCGGTGGTATCGGCATTCAATATTCCCGGGGTCGACCCGACCGGCAATTCGATCAAGCGCAAAGCGGCGTATGTTGGCGCGGCATTCGGCGTTGATTACATTCACCCGCTTACCACCACTTGGTCGGCGGTGCTGGGTGCCGAAGCGCGCGGACGCGCTTATCGCCATCAGACCGATTTCAATTCGCTCAATGGCGACGCACGCGCCGGTGTGGCGTGGAATAGTGGCTTGCAAGGGCTGAAACTGAGTGGCGGGTACAGCCAATTCAAGCAGGACGGTTTGGCACCCGGCGAGCCGCGTCCCACCAATGATCGCAAGACGTCCACCATCGGCGCGGATTACCGCTATTCGCTCACCGGGCAACAACAACTGAATTTCGGGTTAAGCGGTTCGCGCGTGCGCTTTCCGCGCAACCAGATCGAGGATATCGATGCCATCGCCGTGTCGGCAGGATGGCTGAAATCGTTCACCGGCAACGGCGCGCCGGTATTGCAGATCAGCGGCTATTTCAGCCGCGATGAGGCGGTGCGCAAATTGGCGGATGCGGTATCGGATAAATCCAAACGCGTCGGCGGATTGCGCAGCTACTACCAATATGGCCTGTCGGAAAAATTGTCGCTTTTCAACGGCATTGGTTTCACGACACGCCGCGACCAGAGTGCATTTTCACGTGCGACCGAAATTGAATTCGGTCGTGACCACCTTGTCGATATCACACTCGGCGTGAACTGGCGCTTCCAGCCGAAATGCGCGATGCGCGCGCAATGGTTCGGTTCGCGCAACGATTCCAATATCGCGATTTACGACTACACGCGCAATGAAGTGTCGTCGAATATTCGCTGCGATTTCCAATGAACAATTCTGCCGCACGCCCGTCAAGTACGCACAGGGGAGTATCCGAAATGCATGAATCCAAATTTTGTCGCATACGGTCATTGACGCTGATGCGTCCCGCCATGCTCGCGGCCATCATCATCGCATCCGTTTACGCGGCTTTCGGCGCATCCGCTGCGTGGGCGGCGAACGGGGTATTCAGCTACGTGACTGGCAGGGTTGAGGTGACATCCGTATCGTCAAGTACGCCGGTGCAGGCGCGGGCGGGCACGGAAGTCAATACCGGTGACCTCATCGTCACGCAGGCGGATGGCATGGCGCAATTGACGATGATCGACAACGCACGCCTTTCATTGCGCTCGAATTCGCGATTGAGAATTGACGTTTATCCCGTTACGCCCAAGGATGAGGCCGGGTCGGGCGCGGTATTGAATCTGCTGAGGGGAACGCTGCGCGCGTTTACGGCGGCGCTCACCTCGGGCGACGTCAATAAAGCGAAATACACCATGCGCACCAAAGTCGCCACGGTCGGCATTCGCGGCTCCGGCAATATTTTGAATCAATCCGACGACGACACCACCACCACCAATCACACCATTGAAGGCAGCCATATCGTTACCGACAACGAGGGCCGGTTCGCACCGATCATCACCAATCCCAATGAGACGGTGCAGGTGGTTCTCGGGCAGGCACCGAAGATCATTCCAACGCCGCCAAATCTTCTCGATGCCGGCAAGACGATGGTGGGTTCCGGCAGCAGTGAGAGTTCGGGTGGTACCACCGGCGGGCAGGGCCCGGCGCAGGGCGGCGGTCCTCTGGCGGGTGCCAACGTGGTCGGCAGCAATGGGTTGGGTTATCCGATCGTGGACGCCACCGGCAATCTCGGCGTGGACCCCATCAATTTGCAGAATATTGTCGTCGCATTTAATGGCACGGCACTAACCGAGCAAGCAACGCCGGGGCAGATTGGTCTGGACGCCGCCG
>JANLQC010000331.1:0-15533 GCA_031367575.1 Betaproteobacteria bacterium
CTCGCGCTGGGAGCGTCATGATGAACACCCCGTTGCAGACCGGCAGCCCGATTCCGCGTCGCGGAGCGATCCGCATCGACGACGTTGTCAAGATTTACGACCCCAACGGTGCGGCGGTGATGGCGGTTGATCATTGCAGCCTGGATATCGAGGCCGGCGAAATCTGCATGATTGTCGGCCCTTCCGGTTGCGGCAAAACCACGCTGCTGAATGCGATTGCCGGCTTTCACGAAATTACCTCGGGGCGCATCACCCTCGATGGCGAGGTGCTGTGCAGCACCGAAAAACCGAAAGCCGAGCCCGGCTCGGATCGCATCGTCGTGTTCCAGAACGGTGCCTTGTTTCCCTGGAAAACCAATCTCGAAAACATCGCGTTTGGCCCGATCATGCAGGGCAAACTTACCAAGGCCGAGGCCAAGGAAAAAGCGCTGTCGATGATGGCCGACGCGGGCCTGTCCGGCACCGAGCACAACTATCCCGGCGAGGTTTCGTCGGGTACGCGCCGGCGTGTCGAAATCGTGCGTGCGCTGATGAACAATCCGAGCGTGTTGTTGCTCGACGAGCCCTACCGTGCACTCGATTCGCTGACCAAATCGGTCATGCACGAAGCGCTGCTGGAAATTTATTACAAGAATAAAGTGACCATTTTTTTCATCACGCATGATCTGGAAGAAGCGATTTTTCTCGGCCATAAAGTGGCGATCATGACCTCGCGGCCATGCAAACCGAAAAAAATTCTCACCGTTGATATTCCCCATCCGCGCGACTACAGTGTGCTGACCTCAAAGCGTTTCCGCGAGCTCATTGAAGAGACCAATGAAGCCGTTCACGAAGAGGCGCTCAAGGCCTTTCAGGCCGGCGAGAAGGAGGGCTAACCATGGCCACACATAAATTTTCCGTCACCTCCGCCGCGCGCGGTGCGTTCTCGATCATTGCTTTTCTGCTGCTATGGGAACTTGGGTCGCGCTCCAAACAATGGATCGGTGCCGATATTTTTTCGCCACTACGCGAACTGTTGGGCGGTCTCGGTTTCAAGAAAACCTATCTGCCCTGGGTCGGTGATATTCCAGCGCCAACGGAAGTGTTCGTGTCGTGGGCCGGCGTCATCGGCGATGTGGGTTATTGGCAGAGTTGGTACAAGAGCGTATTCCGGGTGCTGGCGGGATTCATTACCGCGATGCTGATTGGCATCCCCTTCGGTTTGCTGATGGCGGTGAACCGCACCGCGTTTGGTGTCGGTTTTCCGGTGTTTGAAGTGCTGCGGCCGATTCCCCCGCTCGCGTGGGTGCCGGCCTCCATTATTTTCTGGCCGACGCAGGAAATGTCGATTGCCTTCGTCACCTTTCTCGGTGCTTTTTACACGATCGTCATCAATGTCGTCGGCGGCGCGAAATCGATCGACCAGCGCTATTTTCAGGCGGCGCAATCGATGGGCTCCAGCAAGTGGGACATCTTCAAACGCATCATCCTGCCGGGTACGTTGCCGTCCATTATGGTTGGCTCGGCGGTGGGGATGGGCATCACCTGGGAGGTCGTGGTGGCGGCGGAGATGATCTCCGGCGGCGGCAGTTCGACCGGCGGCACTGGTGGTGGTGGTCTGGGATTCTTTATCTGGAATTCCTATGTGGGCGGCTCCTACCAGCAGATTGTGGTGGGCATGATTTCGATCGGAATTGCCGGTTTTTTTTCCAGTGAACTATTGCGCGCCTTGGGCAAGTATGTGACCCCATGGCTGCGATTGAGATGAAACCATGAACGACGCAACCATCCCACGCCCCCTGATCGCCTCCGGTGAAATCGCTGTCAGTGGCGTCAGCAAGAATTATGGTGCCGGCCACCTGACGAAGGAAGTGGTGCGCGATTGCACGTTTAACATTGAGCGCGGCAAGCTTACGGTAATGATCGGCCCGTCGGGTTGCGGCAAGAGCACCCTGATCCGCTTGCTGGCGGGATTCGAGCAACCGACCAGCGGCACCATCAGGATCGACGGCGAGCCGATCACCGGACCCAACCGCGAGCGGCTGGTGGTATTTCAGGAAACCGCCCTGTTCCCGTGGATGTCCACCTACGACAACATCATGTTCGGCCCGCGCGCACGCGGCGAAGTCACGGCGCAGACCAAGGAATTCGCCGAATTTTTGTTGAACAAAGTGGGGTTGCAGGAGTTTCGCAAAAAATACCCGACACAGCTTTCCGGCGGCATGCAGCGACGCGCCGAACTCGCGCGCGCGATGATCAACAATCCGACCGTCATGATCCTCGATGAACCGTTCCGCGGCCTCGATGCAATGACCAAGGAATTGATGTGGGAATACTATGCTGGTCTGGTCGAGGAATCGGGGCGTACCAACTTCTTTGTGACCACCGACATCGACGAGGCGGTGTTCCTCGCCGATCGCCTGCTGATCATGTCCAACATTCCCACGCAGGTGCGGGCGGTGCTGGAAGTGGATTTGCCGCGTCCCCGCAAGCTCGCCGATATGGTTACCAGTGACCGCGCCAATGCAATTAAGACCGAGGCCCTGTCGATACTTCACGAAGAAGCAATGAAGTCTTTCTCGCGCGGCAGCAAGGCGGCGAGTGATTTTGTCGAGGCATATTCCAAGCGGAGCGTGAAATCATGATCGATTGGCTGGTGACACGCCCGGTGGTTATTGGCTTTGCGGTCGGTGGTGGGGCGCTGTCGCTTGTGGCGATGCTGTTGCGGAACAAGAGCAGGGCAATCCTTGCGCGTCAATTCGATATCGCCGGTTACGCGATCATGGGGTTCAGCATGCTGTTGTTTATCATTGCCGGATTTCGGGGTCAGTCATGAGCGCAAAAATTATCGACGGCAAGGAGATCGCGCGTCTGGTTCGCGCTGACTGGAAGATCCGCGTCGATAAGCTTAAAGCGGCTGGCGTGACGCCTGGTCTCGCGGTCATCATGGTCGGTGAAAATGCCGCGTCGAAGGTTTATGTGCGCAACAAGGTCAAAGCCTGTCAGGACATCGGTATTCATTCCGAAGAAATTCTGTTGCCCGCCATGGCCAGTCAACGCGAGGTGCTTGCCGCCATTGACCGGCTCAATGCGGATCCACATATTCACGGCATTCTGGTGCAGCTGCCATTGCCGCCGCAGGTTGACGTGCATACCGTGATCGACCGGATCAAGCTCGAAAAAGATGTTGATGGCTTCAACCTCTACAATGTTGGAGGCCTCGTCACCGGCGGCAATGTGTTTCCGCCGTGTACGCCCTACGGCGTGGTGTGCCTGCTCGAATACAGCAACATTCCCATCGCCGGTCAGAACGTGGTGGTGGTGGGTGCCAGCAACATAGTCGGCAAGCCGATGGCGCTGATGTTGATGCAAAAAGAAGCCACCGTCGCAATCTGTCACGTCAAGACACGCGACCTCGCACAATTCACCATCCTCGCCGACATTCTGGTGGTTGCGGCGGGCAAGCCCAATCTGATCACCGCGCCAATGGTCAAGACCGGTGCCGTCGTGATTGACGTTGGCATCAACCGGCTCGCCGATGGTACCCTCGCCGGTGATGTCGATTTCGACGAGGTCAGGAAGAAAGCGTCCTATATCACACCGGTACCCGGCGGCGTAGGACCGATGACCGTCACGATGTTACTTTGCAACACCATCCTGTCGGCCGAACACAGTCAGGAAAAAATTCTTGCGTGTGAGAGGTCGGCTTTACCTGAGGAACACTGCCATGCTTAAAATTTTGAAGGCGTTAACGGCTACCGCATTTGCGGCGCTGATTGTCAGCTTCGGCGTCGGTGGCGCGCAGGCCGCCGAACCGGTGAAACTGGTGGTTGGATATCAACCTTACGACACAATTTCCTATTCGGCTGCCGTCATCCGCGCCCTTGAACTGTGGAAAAAATACCTGCCCGCCGGTAGCGAAGTCGAATTCCAGAACGCGCTGCAAGGCTCGATCATCGTGAACAACATGCTGGCAGGCAAACAGCAAATCGGCTATTTGGGCGATATGCCGGCCGTGGTGGCAACCACCAAGCGCAACGTGGCGCCGATCAATCTTGTCGCCAACACCGGCATGTCGGCCGGGCAGCGCTGCAACGTGATCATGGTTCGCGCCGATGCGCCCAAGTTCAAGTCCCCCGAAGAAGCGGTGCAATGGCTCGACGGCAAAGTGGTGGCGACACCGCAAGGCAGTTGCGCCCATCGCTTTCTCGGTCTGGTGATTGAGAAAACCAAAATCAAACCTTCGGCCGTGCTGAACCAGTCTATCGAAGTGATCGCCACCAATCTGCGCGCCGGCAAAATTGATGCCGCCGTATTGTGGGAACCGTCGGTATCACGGATTGGCGATATCGTCGGTGAAGGTGCCGGACGCATCGTCGCGACCGGCCATACATTTGGTATTTCCGATGCGGGTGCCATCGCCATGCGCGAAGACTTGATGAAAAGCCGTCCCGACATCGTCGAAGCCTGGCTGAAAACCGAACTGGAGGCGCAGCGCTTCGTGCTTGACCCCAACAACGCGGTGAAAGTGGCCGAAATCGTCAAGGCGCAGACCACCGGCATCACGGTGCCGATGGCGTGGTTTTCGCTTTACGGTGCGATCCCCGCGTCCGCAGGAGGCAGCAAGGAGCGCGACGAAAAACCGTTCGTATTCGATGATCGCGTCAGGAAATTGCTGGCCGAAACCTATATTTATTTGCATGGCAGCAAGGCCATCGATGTCGACAAACCGGCACCGGGCGCGCTCGACGATTCGATGGCGCGCAAAGTGGCCAAGGACGCGAATGCAACCTTGCCACTGGGAAAAATCATGGCGCAGGATTTGTCAAAGGCACCGAAGTAACCGCGACTTCCTGTTCCTGCCGCGCCAAACCGTTGCGCCCGCAATGGTTTGCGCGACAGGCACTGCGGCAGGCACCGCAGCAGGCACCTCATTAGGCGTGTAACAACATCCAGCTTCCAACGCTGAGGCAGATCAGGCCGGTGCCGCGTTTCAACGTGTTGGCACTCACGGCATGCGCAAGTTTGACGCCGGCAAAGACGCCCGCCAATTCACCGGCCGTAATCGTGATCACCAACGACCACTGGATATCGCCGTATTGAAGGTTCGCGAGCGACGCCGTCGCGGCTGAGACAATCTGCAAAACCTGACTCGTGCCCACCGCAAGCAGCGGCGCAAAACCGGTCACGACCATCAGCGGCACTGAAAACAGCGGGCCACCCGCACCGGAAAATCCGGAGCCAAAACCTGATATCGCACCGATCAATATCAACAGCGGCAGCCGCCCATCGCTGTGGCGGGCGGACCGATTTGCATTGCCCGGAAGGAAAACATATACACCGGCAAACAAAATGAGCCCCGCGATCACACGCATGAGCGTGACATCGCCCACCTTGGTACTCGCCATCGCGCCGAGGTAGCTGAAAAAAATTGCGCCGACACAAACAGCGGTCGTCTGTCGCCAATCGATGCTTCCGCGCCGCTGAAAAAGCAGCGTGCCGAGAATGCCGGTGAACAAGAATGTGAACAGCGCCGTGGCACTCGCCTGATGCGGCGTGAGACCGGCAATGGCAACGAGCACCGGTATCAGCAGAATACCGCCAACACCCACGGCACCGATCAGAAAACCGACGATGGCCGAGGCGAACAGAAGCGGCAATACCAACGCCATGCCGACGGGAAAAAAATCGCCCATCATAGGCCGCGCGCGGGCCGTCGGTCGGCGCGGCGCTAGCCTGCGACGAAGGCCGTCAAAGTACCCGTGATGATTTTATTGAGTGTGCGCATCAGCACGTAACCGAGGCTGTGATCCGCCTCCGAGAGCGCGATCAACTCGTCGCCATCAATTGCCAGCGCCGTGCAGGCGGAAGTGGCGATGGCAGTGGCGATGCGCTTTTGCCCGGATTCGACCAACGCGCCCCAGCCGAACACATCGCCCCTGCCAATAATCTGCCCGGCGCTCGCCTGACGATTGCCGACCGCGAGCGAGAACAATACTTTCCCTTCGACCAGCACATAAAATGTGCGCGCCGGTTCACCCACGCCGTACACTTGCTTGCCGATCGGCAAAAATACCGGTTTGGCAATGGCGTGAATACGCGCCCGCTGGGCGTCGCTGAAGCGCGAGAAAAAACTCGCGCGCGCGAGAAATTCCTCGACCGCTTCCTCCGCGAGCGCGGGTACCGACATGACTTACTTCTTCCAGCCGACGATGTCGCGGAACTTCGCGAGTTCTTCTTCCTTCATGAATACCGTATGTTCCTTGCCCGGATAGCGCCGGTTCTTTACGTCATCCATGTATTCGCCATATCCTTTTTCGAGAATCGGCACCAGATCGCAATAGATTTTGGAGTGGCGCGGCGTGTGTTTTTCATATAGGTGGAACAAGTCGGAACCGATGATATGCACGCCGTCGGACGTGTTACCGGATCCCAGACTGATCACCGGCACCTTGAGGTTCTCGGCCAGATATTGGGAGACTTCGGATGTACACACTTCGGTCATGATCGAAAAGCAGCCCGCATCGACAAACGCCATCGCATCGTCGATCAATTCCTTGGCGCGATCCGCTGTCTTGCCTTGTGCGGCGAAACCACCGAGTTGCGGCATGCGCATCGGGCAAATGCCAATGTGCCCCTGCACCGGGATACCGGCCTTGACGATGGCTTCAATAAACCTCGCGTGATGCTTGTTGCCTTCGCACTTCATCACTTCAGCGCCAGCCTTCGCGACATATTGCGCGGCGTTATCCACGGCCTGCTGCTCGGACAAATGAAAGCTCATGTAAGGCATGTCAACCATGCGCAGTCCGTACTGGGAACCGCGTTTAACAGCTTGCGCCATGAACATGACTTCTTCAAATGACACCGAGGTGGTCGATTCGTGGCCAAACAACACCATGCCGCCGGTGTCGCTCACACAGAGAATATCGATGCCGAGGCGATCCGCGATGATCGCGTTTTCATAGTCATAAACGGCAAGCTGGACGATCGGCTCCTTGTTCTTCTTCTTTTCCATCAACATCGGAATCGTCATTTTTTTGCGCTTGGGTGCGGCAGCGGGTGCGGCGGCGGGAGTGCTGGACATTTGTGCTCCTTCGAGAAATCGTTTGGGAAATGAATTGCGTGGACAGAACGCATGCAATTTCTGCGCCACCATAAAACATTGAACCCGGTCAGTCGCTTGGCGGCCGTGACCACGCCTGGTACGCGTTTGCCTGTATCAAAAAGGAACGTGCGGCCCGGTTTCGTTCCCCTTGGACTCGTGGTCATCCGGCGGTTCGTGTGGCTCATGCGATTCCTGCCCCGCGCGCGCCTGACGCAATAGGCCCCAGCGCCGACGCCGCATCCACAAGGCTTTGCGACCGATGCCCAGCATGTTTGCCAATTCAATTTCCGAAAGCTTGTTTTGGAATTTGACGACCACTTGCTTGATATAGCCTTCGACCGACAGTGGATTTTCGGTTGGATCGACCGGCATGGTGCCGGTCGAGGCGGCAATCAAACCATCGGCCAGATCGGTGTAAACAAGAATTTCGCCATCGGCCAAAATTACCGCCCGTTCGATCAAATTCTGCAATTCGCGCACATTGCCCGGCCAATCGTAGGAACGTATGAAATCGGTGAATTCGCGATCCAGCCCGGTAATGTGTTTGCCCAATTTGGCGGCGAAATGGGCGATGAAGTGTTGCGCCAGCAATTCAATATCGCGCCCCCGCTCGCGCAATGGCGGCACCTTCAGCTCGAGTACATTCAGGCGATAAAAAAGATCTTCGCGGAATTCTCCGCGACCGATCGCCTCCTTCAAATCCTTGTTGGACGCCGCGACGATGCGCACATCCACGCGATGGATTTCCTTTGCCCCCACGGCGCGCACTTGTTTGTCTTCCAGTACCCTCAAGAACTTGACCTGCAACGCCAAAGGCAAATCGCCGATTTCGTCGAGAAACAGGGTGCCGTGATTCGCCTCGCGAATCAGCCCCTCGCTGTGAGCGACAGCACCGGTGAACGCGCCTTTGACATGGCCAAACAATTCAGACTCCACCAACTCGGTGGGAATCGCGCCGCAATTGACGATCACCAGTGGCCCTTCCGCGCGCGGACTATCGAAGTGCAGCGCCTGCGCGACCAGTTCCTTGCCGGTGCCGCTCTCACCGCTGATCAGTACGTTCGCGTTTGATGCGGCAATTTTCGTTACCATTTCCATCACGCGGCGGATCTTGGCGTGTTCGCCGATCATCGGTTTGCGGTCGCGCGACTTTCTCAGGCTGCGCCGCAGCACGGCATTTTCAAGGCGAAGGCGGCGTTCATCCAGTGCGCGGTTGCAGGCATGCAGGAATTCGTCGTTATTGAACGGCTTGATGATGTACTCGCTGGCACCGAGCCTTAACGCCGCAATCGCGCTTTCCATCGACGAGAAACTGGTCATGAGAATAACCGGCACCGTGGCATCGGCTTCCTTGGCGAAACGGATGACGTCAAGGCCGCTATCGGGCCCCAGCCGCAAATCGGTCACAACCAGATCAAAAGTATGCGCACTGATTGCTTCGCGCGCCTCGGACACACCGGCTTTGTAGGTCACTTCAAAGGGGCCGTCTGAAAGCAACAATTCAATACCGGCGCGGATGCCCGCGTCATCGTCAACCACCAGAATTTCCGATTTTCGTTGCAACGTGCCTGTCATGGTGTCTCGTTCCTTGCGCTCGGGTTGAGCTGTCGCGGCAGTGTGACGACAAACAGCGCGCCACCTTCCGGATGATTGTCAGCACGAATCGAGCCGGAGTGTTCATGCGCGATCTCGTGGCAGATGGCGAGGCCGAGTCCGGTGCCTTCGCCGCTGGGCTTGGTGGTGAAAAAGGGATCGAACACCTTTGCGCGAACTTCAGGTGCCAAGCCGGGACCGGTGTCGCGGATCGAAATTTCAATCGTTTGCGGCAGCAATGTGGTCTTGACCGAGATTGAGCCGGCACCGTGCATCGCTTGCGCCGCGTTGAGGAAAATATTGTGGAAAATCTGGTGAAGCTGATCGGCCTGCCCGAACACCCAAGCGTCGGGATTGCGCTCGTGAAGCAGTTCGGTGGATTCACCCAGACTATCGTAGCCAAATGTGGTTGCCGCCTCTTCGATGGCGGCATCGACCGGAAACGCCGCCGCCGGCTGGTTGCCGACTCGCGCGAATCCGTTGAGCTTGCGGGTGATGGCGAGAATCCGCCGAACGCTGGAGGCGATATTGCGCAGCCCTTTTTCCAGCGTTTCCGGCGAGTTTTCTTTTCGCGATTGCAACACCTGAAGAATCGAGTGAACCGCAGCGAGCGGATTGCTGATCTCGTGGCTGACGCTGGCCAGCATGAAGCCGAGCGAAGCAAGGCGCGCGGTCTGCGCGTGCGCCGACTCGAGATGGTTCAAGTGTGTCTCATCCATCACGATCAGGCAGGCACCCTTGGGCAAACGCCGCACCCACACGCGTTCGTGAATTTGCAGGATCGGCGAGACGCTGCGGCTTACCACTTTCTGCTGCTGGGTAAGCCAGCAGGGTTCGCCCGACAATTTGGACGCGTATTCGGGAAAAAGTTTTTCAAACTTGCGCGAACCCGTTGCGGGCAGTTCAAGACCGGTGGCGCGCATGGCGGCATTGAGATACATCACGTTGCCCGGCTCATCAACAACGATGACCGGCCACGGGACGCTATCGGCGAACGGAACCAGCGTTTCGCGCAGGATCGGCACCGGTATTGCAGCCAATACGCCGCTCGCCACGTCGCTGTCAACGCCGCTCGCGACGCCGCCGGCAAATAATCCGGTCACGCGGTGATCGCCCTTACGTGACATTGATGATGCGGCCTGTGCTCAGGTTCAATTCGGTTTCCCCAATGTGTCCAGCCGACCATGTTACCGCGTTGCGGTGTACCTGCGCATGAACCACGGCAGGAACGTTGGCGCACATTTGGCGCATTGCGGCGCGTTTCGATTTGCGCTAATGCAAAGTCAGGCGCATATTATGGTTTCGTCTTGAAACAAACCATGCTCGGTGCATGCCCCTTCAATCGCCAATTCATGGCAAGTACATGAATCGTCCGTTTTTGCGAAGGTTTGGTTGGTTTCTTGCTGATCTCAATCGTTGGTCATTGCCGACTTTTGATGACAATGCCGACGAAAAAAACGCCTCAAAGAAGGTGGGTTCACGACAAGCGAAAAAACGCTTTGCAACACTAACACCAACGCGAACGAGGAGAGGTGGAATGGCTATCAAACCTGTTGAACGAATGCATCAAATTGTGCGCGCATCGATGGAGGAAGTACAAGCCAGAAGTTCGATGACGCACAGCGCGCCGGAGAAAGACCGCCGGTCATTTCTGAGAAACAGCGTCGCCATCGCGGGATCCGTCGGCGCGCTGGGTGTTGCCAGCACCGGTGCCAACGCGGAACCGCTGGCGATTCCCGAATCGAACAAGCAAATGGGTCGACCGCTGCCGCCGGACGAATACGGCATGCCGTCAAAATTTGAGGCCAAAGTCAAACGCCGACGCTCGGATGTGCTGGTCAACCGGCAGAATTTTTCCGACTGGAGCATGACACCGCTGCAATCGACCCCGGGCATCATTACGCCGAACGGGCTTTTTTACGAGCGCCATCACAACGGCGTCCCGGACATCAACCCGGATACCCATGTGTTCGCGCTTCACGGCATGGTGCGAAAGCCACTGTCGTTGACCATGTCCGATCTGATGCGCTATCCGGCGGTCTCCCGGTTTTATTTCATGGAATGCTCCGGCAACGGCTTGACCGATTGGTTAAAGCCGTCCTCAAAAACGGTTCAGCAAACTCACGGACTGGTTTCCTGCGCGCAATGGACCGGCATCCCGGTTTCGTGGCTGCTCGATGAGGCGGGATTGCTGCCCGAAGTGAAATGGCTGATTGCCGAAGGTGCCGACGGTTCAGGTCATCTGCGCAGCATTCCGATTGAAAAGATGCTCGACGATTGCATGCTGGTATACGCCATGAACGGCGAAATGCTGCGACCCGAAAACGGTTATCCGCTGCGCTTGTTCGTACCCGGATGGGAAGGCAACGTCAGCGTCAAATGGCTGCGGCGCATCAAGGCCGGGACGGAACCGTGGCATGTGCGCGGCGAAACCGCGCGCTACACCGACCCGATGCCCAACGGCATGTGGCGGAAATTCAGCTTTGTGATGGAAGCCAAATCGGTGATCACGCGTCCCTCGGGCGGCATGAAAATCCCGCGCGGCTTCAATGAAATTCAAGGCTTCGCCTGGTCGGGAAACGGCAAGATCAAGGCAGTCGATGTAACACTCGACGGCGGCAAAAACTGGCAGGAAGCCACGCTCGAAGAACCGGTCATCGATAAATGCATGACGCGCTTTAAATTCAACTGGAAGTGGGATGGTGCGCCTGCCGTGATCGCGAGCCGCTGCGTCGATAGCACCGGCTACGTGCAACCGACGGTCGAAGACATCAAAAAATCGCGTGCCATCGTCGGCTTTGTTCAGCATCACAACGGCGTGTTTCCGTGGATCGTCAGCGCATCGGGGGAGGTGACCAATGGTATCGGCTAATCGAATGAAGTTTCTTGCCACCCGTTTTGCAACTGGTCTCGCATTCACGCTGCCGCTGTTCATGCTTTTTTCATGCGCCACGGTGGCCGATGGCGTATCGAAATCGACTGCATCGAATGCGGGCGGTGCCGCATTCGGCCGGCCGATATCCGAGCAGGACCTTGCCGCATGGAATATCGACATCCGCACTCAGGATGGCGCGGGCCTTCCGTCCGGCAAAGGTGATGCGATCAAAGGCAAGGTCGTGTACGAAGAGAAATGCCTGTCCTGCCACGGCGTGGATGCCAAAGGCGGGCCGGTTTTCGGCACTATGGTCGGCGGTATCGGTTCGTTCAAGACCAACGTGCGGGTTTTGACACCGGGCAGCATGTATCCATATGCGCCGATCCTGTTCGACTACATCCGTCGCGCGATGCCGATGAACAACCCGCAATCGCTGACCGCCGACGAGGTCTATGCGGTATCGGCGTATATCCTGCAATTGAATGGCCTGATCGGTGCCAGTGACGAGATGAACAGCAAAACGATGGCGATGGTAAAAATGCCGAATCGTGATGGCTTCATCATCGATGACCGTCCTGACACCAAAGCGATACGCTGCATGAAGGATTGCAAGTAGTCGGTTGACGCAATCCTGCAGTGAAAAAAGCGGCCTGAGGGTCGCTTTTTTTGTTGGCGGCAATTGTCAAACAAGGTCAGGACAACGCCAACTCCACCACCTGTCGCGCGCCCTTGCGTTCGCGCAAACGCTGATACCAGCGTTCCACAAACGGATGCGATTCGCGTGGCAACGGCAACTTGTACCAGCGATCCACCGAGCAGCCCAGCGGGATATCACCCATCGTGAACGATGCACCGGCGACGAAATCGCGCGTCGCCAGATGTTGATCGAGCAACGCCAGTTTTTTCTCGCCACTATCGCGCGCCGCTTCGATCACGACCGGATCACGCTTTTCCGGCGCGGTACGGATCAATTGCCAAAATGCCGGGCCGATGGCGGGGTTAAACGACACCGCCTGCCAATCCATCCAGCGATCCGCATCCGCGCGCATCTGAAAATCGGTGGGCCACAGCGAGCCTTCACCGTAACGTGCCGCGAGATAGCGGGTAATCGCATTCGATTCCCATAGCACGAAACCATCGTTCTCAATCACCGGTACGAGGCCATTCGGATTCATCGCCAGGTATTCAGGCGTATTGACGAGGCCATATTTTCCGCCCGCCTCGACGCGCTCGTATTCCAAACCAAGTTCATCGGCGCACCAGACCACTTTTTGCACGTTGACCGAGGTGAGACGGCCCCAGATTTTCAGCATGATCTTGGCTCCTTAAGCAATGAATTGTTTGAACTTTACGGCGAATCCGTATTTTTCAATCGTTCTTGATAATCGCCGAAATATCATTGAGATTTTTGCCGATTCTCCGGAAGCCATGCCGCGTGTTTTTTTCTCTTCGCCGACTAATTAATTTCATGATTTTCCGCCTGATCGTCATTTGCCTCAGCAGTTTTTCCGAATACGTTTCCGAAGTTATATCGCCATTGAAGAGCAAAGCTCATACCTATCTTTCCATCGAGGTTTCCGTGAATAATGCGTTGCCATTCATTTTCATTTGGTCCGCGCGCCGTTTCCTTCAATGCCTCATTGATCCAATTATCGAGCTGACCAAGGACGCCGATGTAGCGCGGTGACACCTGCAGGACTGCTTCAATCGCAGCGATGTCTGAGTCAGGTATTGGCTCTCGGTCTGCCTGTGTTCGTTTCTTGTTTTCCGTATTGAATTCGGCGCGCATCCGCGTAATTTGCGCGTGGAACCAATCATCATCCTGCTGTAGGCCATCGGCCAGCTTGAGGAGCCGCTTTGCGCGCCAATCGCTTTGGTTGATGTTTGCAAGAAATTTAATCAATCGTTTCGCTTCCCCTTCACCGTTTTCAAGAAGCCAATTTAGATGCTGTTTTGCAATCGCGCAAAGCCTCATGTCGGCCATTTCCGAGGCGGTCAAATAACGGTACTTGATAACCTGGAGCTTTAGCGGTGGCGTTGTTTTCTTGATCTGATAGTCGGTCAGAAGCACGAGGCAGTCATGATCGTTTCCGTAGAGTCTTTCGTATGCGGAAAAGAAGGGTTCGCTGGTGCAGTTATTTTCAGAGGGGGATTTAACTCCAAGATCAAGGTCGGGTAGATCCACACCTCGCGCGGGATTGATCCGTAACGACCCCACCTCGTGCTGCTGCAATATTCCATGTTCCAGCACCGCGACCAAAAGCATCTCGAGGACACTGCCGATGGTTTTGCCATCGAGATTTGGAAGGTGCCCATCACTCTTCAATTTCTTGTACCAATGAGGCAGTTTTCCATCGCGGCCGAGCCGTTTGATGATCGCCTCCAACTTACGAAGCTGGGTTCCCTTCAGTGCAGCATTGAGAGAATCAACTATTGACGGTAGATTCGCTTTTACTGCCGCCCGCAGAGCAGCCTTGTCACTCGGCATTGAACAATTCCCCTTGGTTTTCTTCGTTACTCAAGTCTTCAAAACGTTGCTCGGATATTGCTTGTCGAATTACCCATTCGACCATTTGTGGCGGGGCTGCATTACCGTAAAGCGTGTATTGGTCGTAAGGGCGCGCAATTGAACAGTGGTTGTCAGGAAAGCCTTGTAGACGCGCATACTCAATTGGAGTCAATCGCCGATAGGTTTCATTGACCTTGTATCGCTCATAGTGTCTGCTGGTCGATGCTGTCAGCGTCGGGGAAAGTCCATTTACGCCAAAAATCGTGTAACCCATTCTGGCACCGCCCGCTTGGTTGCTTAAAATCTCGACGCCGCCGACAAATTTGTTTACGGGGGAATTGTTCGCAAGCCGGGGCAGAGTCGTCTCGGTCAGGTCATATTCCGGCGGCGGATTTTTTTCGAGAATATCGTGCAAAAGCACAGTTGGCTGGGACTCGGAAAAAAATGGAACAGACGCCATAACGAAGCGGCCATTCAGCGCAACGCCCCAGTTTGCAAATTTTGTCCCATGATGGTGGATTGATGGCCAAGTCGACACGCGGCGGAGCAAATTGCGCGAAAAACCAAGCGCACCGGTCGCGTCGCCAGGGCGTAACAATCGAAGCAGGGGTCGAATATCTGCGCTGCGGGCAAACACATCATCTACCCTCGTGCCAATGATAAAAATACGCTCTCTATTTTGCGCAAGGCCGAAATCCTTGGCGTTCAATACACGCCATTCGACCATATAGCCCTTCTCTGCAAGGCTGGCAAGAATCGTTGCAAAGTGCGTACCAGAATCCATGCTTATCAAGCGCTTGACATTTTCCAGCACAAAATATCCCGGTCGATGCGAGCTTAGAATACGAACGATTGCCTCAAACAACGTACCGCGCGGATCAGCAATGCCCTGCTTCTTGCCAGCCGCGCTAAATGGTTGACAGGGGAAACCAGCGGTCAGTAGATCGTGCGCCGGAGCCGCGTCAAACAGATCAAAGATGTTTCCTTCAATGTGGTTGTGAGGACTAAATTTCGATCTATATACAACAGACGCCAACGGATTGATGTCATTGGCCCAAACCGTTTCAATGCCCAGTCGATCAGTCGCAAGACGAAAGCCGCCAATTCCGCAAAAAAGCTCAAGTGCTTTCAATGTATGACCAATTAGTGTGGTGTTCGAGGAGGTATTTCAGCCAGTGAGCAACGCAGCATCATATTCGCGCGCCGCGTTCAAAACTTGCCAAGGCAGGAGAACTTCGTATCCCGCCGATGTCGGCGCGGCGGCGAATGCTTTCTCCAGAAAGATCGATTGCAATCGGGCGTTGCTTCGCGTTGGGAAGTTTCAAATGGCGGGAATTCATGTTTTGCTGGTTTACGTCCAACTCTGGGTCACGGCATTGACGAGGCAAACGAATACGTGGGCATTGATGCCAATGGCAGTTTACAACCGTGAAGATGCGAAAGACTTTCCCAATTCAACATTCTTTCAC
>JANLQC010000347.1:0-1705 GCA_031367575.1 Betaproteobacteria bacterium
TGCGCCAGGTTTTCATCTGCGTTTATCTGTCGCCTAATTCCTTTTGAAAAAAATCATGACCCCCTCTCCCGGCGCGAAATTCCGCCAAGCCCTCAAAGACGAAACTCCCCTGCAAATCGTTGGCGCGATCAACGCCTATACGGCGCGCATGGCCGAAGCCACCGGCTACAAGGCACTCTACATTTCCGGCGGCGGTGTTGCCGCCAATTCGCTCGGCATGCCGGATCTCGGCATCAGCACGATGGAAGATGTGTTGATCGATTTGCGCCGCATCACTGACGTGACCACGTTGCCGGTGATGGTCGATATCGACACCGGCTGGGGTGGCGCATTCAACATCGCGCGCACCATCCGCTCGTTCCAGAAATCCGGCGCGGCCGCGGTGCATATGGAAGACCAGATCGGCACCAAACGTTGCGGCCATCGGCCCGGCAAAGAGGTGGTGTCAAAAGAAGAAATGGTGGATCGAGTGAAAGCGGCCGTGGACGCGCGCACTGACGCCAATTTCGTCATCATGGCGCGCACCGACGCATTGGCGGTCGAAGGCATCAACGCCGCCATTGATCGCGCCTGCGCCTATGTGGAAGCGGGTGCCGACATGATTTTTCCGGAAGCGATAACGGCACTGCCGATGTACCGGCAATTCAAGGAAGCGGTGAAAGTGCCGATCCTCGCCAACATTACCGAATTTGGCCATACGCCGCTATTCACCACGGCTGAGCTTGCGTCGGTGAATGTCGATATGGTGTTGTACTGCTGTGGCGCGTATCGGGCGATGAACAAAGCCGCACTCGGTTTTTATCAGACCTTGCGCGCGGAAGGCACGCAGAAAAATGTCGTGCCTTCAATGCAAACGCGCGCGGAGCTTTACGATTACCTCGGCTATCACGCGTATGAACAAAAACTGGATGCATTGTTTGCCGCCAAGAAATGAAACCCTCTTCCCTTTCCTCGTCATTCCCGCCCCCGATTAAAGCATTCGAGGGCAGGCTACAGCGGGAATCCAAATTTCGTAAACACTTGAGAGATATCGAAAAATGGATCCCCGCTTTCGCGGGGATGACAAAATTTGTTGGTAAATAGAAGTACCCAATGCATAAACACAAGCACTGGCGCAGCTTTCCAGTCATTTTCGCCCTGAAACGCCTGTATTTACTTGTGTTTCCAATTTTTCCACTATGAAACCGTAATCGGAGTCAAGCATGACCGACGCAGCCGCCGCACCCTCCCCCACCGGCCCCAAGCCAAAAAAATCGGTCGCCCTTTCCGGCGTCACCGCTGGCAATACCTCGCTGTGCACGGTTGGTCTCACCGGCAACGATTTGCATTATCGCGGTTACGATATTCTGGATGTCGCGGACGCGTGCGAGTTTGAAGAAATTGCGTATTTGCTGGTGCATGAAAAATTGCCCAACGCGGGCGAGCTTGCGCACTACAAAGCCAAACTGAAATCACTGCGCGGCATTCCGATGGCGGTGCAGGATGTGCTGGAGTCATTGCCCGCGTCCGCACACCCGATGGACGTGTTACGCACCGGTTGCTCGGCACTCGGTTGCGCATTGCCGGAAAAGGACGACCACAACATCGCCGGCGCGCGCGACATCGCCGACCGCATGATGGCCTCGTTCGGCTCGATGCTGCTCTATTGGTACCACTTCGCGATCAACGGCAAACGCATCGATGTCGAGACCGACGACGATTCGAT
>JANLQC010000352.1:0-2248 GCA_031367575.1 Betaproteobacteria bacterium
TTGAAACTGTTTCCGCGACCCGTTGAGCAAGCAACCGCCGTGGTGGCGCTCGCGAGTCCCGAGCACGCGCTGCAACTGTTCCGCCGGGCCGAAGATAGCGCCGGCAGCGCGCTCACGGCTTTTGAATTCTGGTCGGAGACGGCGTTGCAATTCGCGCTGGCACATATGCCCGGAACGCGCGATCCGTTCAGCGCCCGCTATCCGTGGTACGCGCTGATCGAAATCTCCAGCGGCGAAAGTGACGGGCGGGCCGCCCGGCAAATGGAGCATATGTTGGTCGGCGCCAGCGAAGATGGAATTATTCTGGACGGCACGGTTGCGAGTTCGCTGCAGCAGGCGCGCGATTTCTGGAAGCTGCGCGAAAGTTTGTCGGAGGCGCAGAAGCCCGCCGGCGGCAGTATCAAACACGACATCTCCGTCCCGGTTGCGCGCATTCCGGAGTTTCTCGAGCGCGCGGCCGGCGTAGTTGAAAACGTCTGTCCCGGCACGCGGCCAGTGCCGTTCGGACACTTCGGCGATGGCAATTTGCACTACAATGTTACGCAGCCACCCGGCATGGAGCGCGCTGCCTATCTCGCGCTGTGGCACGACATGAACCGCGCCGTGCACACGCTTGTCGCCGAAATGGATGGTTCGATTTCAGCGGAACACGGCATCGGCCAAATGAAGCGCGACGAACTCGTGCTTTTCAAAAGCCAAGTCGAACTTAACTTGATGCGCAGCATCAAGCGGGCGCTTGACCCCAAAGGCATCCTCAACCCCGGCAAGGTTCTCTAACGCCGTCTTGCTGAGACTTAAGCCCACGCTCCTTTGGATGAATTGACCGGGTGCGCAGATTGGCGCACGTCACAGAGGCGGCAACGCGCCGCCCATTCGGGACCCACCATCATGACAAAGATCCGCAATCCTTCGCTGCCCAAGGACAGAATCAAAGTTCTGCTTCTCGAGGGCATTTCGGAAACTGCGGCAGCGGCGTTTTCCGCCAGCGGATATTCCGACATCGTGCGACTCAAGACCGCGGCGGACGGCAAGGATCTCATCGAGCTCTTGAAAGACGTTCGCATCGTCGGCATTCGCTCGCGTACCGGGATCACACGGGAAATCGTCGATGCCACCGACCGGCTGATGGCAATCGGGTGCTTTTCCGCCGGCACCAATCAGGTCGACCTTGGCGCCGCTAATGCCAAAGGTATTCCGGTGTTCAACGCACCGTTTTCGAATACCCGCAGCGTCGCCGAGCTGACGATTGCCGAGATCGTCATGCTGTTCCGGCAGATCTTTCCGAAATCCGTTGCGGCCCACGCCGGCCGCTGGGAGAAAACCGCCAACGGCGCCCATGAAATACGCGGCAAGACGCTGGGCATTGTCGGCCACGGCAATATCGGCAGTCAGCTATCCGTACTCGCCGAGGCGCTTGGTATGAGAGTGATCTATCACGACTTGTCTGACAAGCTGCGGCACGGCAACGTCGAACCCGCAGACTCGCTCGACGCGTTGCTCGAACGTGCCGACGTGGTGACCCTGCACGTGCCGGATACACCAGCGACGCAGAATATGATTGGCGCCCGCGAAATCGCGCGGATGAAGCCTGGAGCCTTTCTCATCAACAACGCCCGCGGCACGGTTCTGGATGTCGATGCCCTAGCGGCAGCCCTGACCAGCGGTCACCTTAGCGGCGCGGCCATCGATGTGTTTCCGGCCGAACCGGGATCGAATAAGGACCGCTTCGCCTCACCCCTGCAAAATATCCCGAATGTCATTCTGACGCCGCACATCGGCGGCTCCACCGAGGAGGCGCAGGAGAATATTGGCGGCGAAGTGGCGCGCAAACTCGTCGAATATTCGGATGTCGGCACGACACAAGGCGCCGTCAACTTTCCTCAAGTCCAGCTGCCGCCGCGGCCGAACGGCACGCGTTTCATTCAAATGCACCGCAACGTCCCCGGAGAACTCGGCCGCCTCAACGATGTTTTTGCGCGCCATAACGTCAACATCGCATCGCAGTTTTTGCAAACCGACGCCACAATCGGATATGTTGTTCTCGACGCCGACGGAACGGCTGCGAATGCCGGGGAAGTGCTGGACGAAATTCGCGATCTGCCTGGCACCATCCGGGCCCGCATTCTCAATCCGCTGTAGGGGCAGGCTCACCTCAGCCGAGTATCGCGCGGGCGACATCCATGAGGGACGGGCCATGGTTGAAAAGGTTGGCTCCGGCCATCACCGACGGCCGTGCCGCAATACCTCC
>JANLQC010000392.1:0-3134 GCA_031367575.1 Betaproteobacteria bacterium
TTCGTGGATTTTTTTGGCGTCAAAACCGCGACCGTCACCGCCGTTTCGCGGCTGGCCTTGATCACGGGTGCCAAAGTAATTCCATTGGTGACGCGCCAAACCGAGACCGGCTATGAGGCACGGTTTTATCCGGCGTGGGACAATTTCCCTACCGACGATTTGGCGGCGGACGCGCGCCGGATGAACGCATTTTTGGAAGAGAGAATCCTCGAAGTGCCGAGCCAGTATTTCTGGGTACACAAACGATTCAAGACCCGGCCGGCGGGCGAGGCGTCATTTTATTGAACGGTTCTGGATTTTTCGGCGTTTGCAGCGATTTCGGTAAATTTCGCGCCGCGTGGCGCATTGCGCGAGGCTACCCCAACCCCGACCAATGTGATTAAATGGGCGTCACAAGCGAAGTGAAAGGATCATTAGCATGGCTCAATTCCAAGTCCTGTTGCGCGGTGAACATTTCCTGTTGAACCGGGAAGGCAAGGAAAGCTGGTACGGTTTTATCAAGACCGTTTACGTGCAATCCGAAACCGAAGATTCCGCCTGCGAATATGCCGTCAAACAGGCAATTTCCGATCCTGAATTTCGCGCCTCGGTGAAAAATCCGCCCGATCAGCCGCCGGCCATGAATGTCGAAGATTGTGCCGAGATCGAAAAAGATCCGAACCTTCAGGACAGCCCTTTCATCTATACACCCGAATAGCATTTCCCAAAAGAAAGCCTCTGGTGGCTCAGGCCCTGTTGCGGTTCACAAAAATGCATGGTCAGGGCAACGATTTCGTGATGCTCAATGGCATCGCGCAGAAAATTTCCCTCACGCCAGCACAAATCCAGCGCATCGCCGATCGCCACTTGGGCGTCGGTTGCGATCAACTGTTATTGGTCGAAGCGGCCAGCGGTGCGCACGCCGATTTCCGATATCGCATCTTCAACGCCGATGGCGGCGAGGTCGAGCAATGCGGCAACGGCGCGCGTTGCTTTGCGCAGTTTGTGCGTGATGAAGGTCTCACCACCGCCAGCGAAATACGCGTCGAAACATGCTCCGGCATGATTGTGCCCAGAATCGAGACCGACGGCCGCGTCACCGTCAACATGGGGCCGCCGCGCTTCGCGCCTGCCGATATCCCGTTCAAAGCCGACATCGAATCCCTCAAATACGCGCTCGATGTGCGCGGCACGCATATCTCGATTGGCGCGCTATCGATGGGCAATCCGCATGCGGTGCAAGTGGTGGCCAACGTCGATAGCGCACCGGTTCGCGAAACCGGCCCGCTGATCGAACACCACGAAAAATTTCCGAATCGCGTCAATGCCGGGTTCATGCAAATCATTGATCGCTCGCATATCCGCCTGCGCGTCTGGGAGCGCGGGGCCGGAGAAACGCTGGCCTGCGGTACCGGTGCCTGTGCCGCCGTGGTGACCGGTATTCGCTGGGGATTGCTCGATGAAAGCGTTGCCGTCAGCGCGCGCGGCGGTGAACTCACGGTAACATGGCGGACAGCGACAGGAAATGCGGCGGTATTCATGTCGGGTGCCACCGCCACCGTATTCAAGGGCGAAATTAGCGTGTCCTGATTCGGCAACAAATCACTCCATGAAATAGAGGGCTTTCACCCGTGGTAAACGTACTGAGCACTGAACAAGTCGCCGAATTTTTGAGGGCGCACCCGGATTTTTTTGAACAGCATGTCGATGTGCTGCTCAATATCAACGTGGTTCATCCGCATGGTGGCCGCACCGTGTCGATCCCCGAACGGCAGATGATCGCCACCCGCGAAAAAGTGAAATTGCTTGAAACCAAACTCGCCGCGCTGATTCATTTCGGCGAGGAAAACGACGCCCTTTCCGAAAAAATTCATGGCCTGTCGCTGAAGCTGATCGATTGCGCCTCGCTCGATCAATTGATCGACACGGTGTACCTCGAGTTGCTGGACAATTTTCAGGTGCCGCACGTTGCCGTGCGTTTCTGGAATGTGCAATCCCCGGTAACGGCGTCGCCCGAGTTCCAGCCGGTGGGCACGGAACTGAGCCGTTTTGTCGACGCGATGAACGTCCCGTATTGCGGCAGCCACCCGGTTTACGAAACCAATCAATGGTTCGGCGAACACGCGCCGCATTTGAAATCGTATGCACTGGTGCCGCTGCGGGCCGGGCCAACGTTCGGCTTGTTGTTGATGGCCTCCGAAAACGCCGAGCGGTTTTACGCCGACATGGGCACCGTGTTCCTGACGCGCATCGGCGACGTGCTCGCGCATTGCGTGGCGCGGCAACTGACGTTCATCACCGACGTGGCGGTGGCAGAACCGAGCCCGCCCAATCCACCGCCCGCACCCGACGCACCGCTATCGGCCTGATACCGCATCAATGGACGCGCCCATTGACCGCTATTTGAGTTTTCTCGCGCACCAACGGCGGCTCGCGGCAATGACAGTGAAAAGTTACCGTCGCGATCTGGCGTTGCTCGCCAAACTCGCGGTTGATCGCAAAACCGGTCGTGCAACCGACCTCGACAAACTCACCCAGGCTGACATCCGTCGCTTCGCCGCCACCTTGCACGGCAAGGGTCTCTCCGCAAAAACGCTGGCACGGGTGCTGTCCGGCTGGCGCGGCTATTTCGGATTTCGAGTTGGCGGAAAAAATATCGCGGTCAATCCGGTCGATGGCGTGAAAGCGCCCAAGCCCGCCAAGCGCCTGCCGGAAACGTTGTCGCCGGATGAGGCGGTGCGGCTGGTGAGTTTCACCGACGACACGCCGGCCGGCATTCGCGATCGGGCCATTTACGAATTGCTGTATTCATCCGGCCTGCGCGTGGCCGAAGTCACCGGTCTGGATATCAACGGTATCGACGTGTCGAGCGCGGAAGTGCGCGTCACCGGCAAAGGCAACAAGACGCGCATTGTGCCGGTCGGCCGGCACGCGATGGAGGCGCTCAAGCGCTGGCTCACGACCCGCGCCAGTTGCAAAGGGGCTTTGGGCCGCGCGCTGTTTCTCGGCGCACGCGGCGAGCGCATCGGCTCGCGCACGGTGCAAAGCCGCATCAAACACTGGGCCACGCAACAAGGCCTGACGATCGACCCGCATCCGCACATGCTGCGCCATTCGTTTGCCTCGCACCTGCTGCAATCGTCGGGCGATTTGCG
>JANLQC010000464.1:0-1943 GCA_031367575.1 Betaproteobacteria bacterium
TGGCCATTCAGCCACGCCCGAAATATGGCGCCTTGCGATGGATCGCGGCGCTCGGCCAGCAATACACCCATCTCCAGTTCCTGAATCGTAATCGCCGACAGGAACAAGTCGGCGGCATCGACGCTATCGGCCCATTTTGCAACGCGCCGATTCGCTTTGCCGAGCCGTATCTTCCGCAGCTCCGAGACCACATTGGTATCGAGTAAAAACATCAGGAGAATTTCGCCGCTCGCGCCGGGTCGCGCAATTGCGGAATATCGAGTTTCATGTTCTCAATTCCGGGCATCGCCAGCAGATCGGCAATCTTGGTGCGTCCACCGGTGATTTTTTTATACGCTTCAAATGTCAGCAGCACATGCGCCGGCCGACCACGATCCGTGATGATGACAGGACCGGCCTTTGCCGCTTTCTTGGCGTTGCTGGCATCTTGATTGAACTGGCGGCTTGAGAGGGTGGTGATGGTGGTGATGGTAATGGCGGCACCTCGTGACTGGTCTAATGTAGATATGTTACTACAATATCGGCAGGAGTGCCGCATAACGTGCCTTTTTAACGTGCCTTTGCGACAAGCTCGTCGCGTATAATCCACGCTCAATTTACGCCTGCACCAACAATCGACAAAAGAAAACGTATCCATGGAAGCCGATCAGCAAAACGCCATCTCCAATTCTCTTTCCGACTTGACCCATCGCACGGTCGAGTTGCGGAGGTATCTTTGACTTTGACGGCAAATCGCAGCGTCTGGAAGAAGTCAATCGGCTGAACGAAGACCCGACGGTCTGGAACGACAGCAAGCGCGCCCAGGAGTTGGGCAAAGAAAAGAAAATGCTCGACGAGACCGTCGGCACGCTCACGCTGCTCACCGATAGCCTGAAGGACGCGCGCGAATTATTTGATCTCGCCAAAGGTGAAAGCGACGACGACACGCTGATCGCCATCAGTGGCGACGCCAAGGCGCTCGAAGCGAAAGTGCTGGATCTGGAATTCCGGCGCATGTTCAGCAATCCGATGGATCCCAACAATTGTTTCGTCGACATTCAATCCGGCGCAGGCGGCACCGAGGCGCAGGATTGGGCGAACATGTTGATGCGGCAATATCTGCGCTACTGCGAACGCAAGGGTTTCAAGACCGAGTTGCTGGAAGAATCGGCCGGCGACGTGGCGGGCATTAAATCGTGCTCGATCAAGGTGATCGGCGAATACGCGTACGGTTATTTGCGCACCGAAGTCGGCGTGCATCGGCTTGTTCGCAAATCACCCTTTGATTCGGCGGGCGGTCGTCACACTTCATTCGCGAGCGTATTTGTTTATCCCGAAGTGGATGACTCCATCGAGATCGACATCAACCCGGCAGATCTGCGCGTGGACACTTATCGCGCGTCGGGCGCCGGTGGCCAGCACATCAACAAAACCGATTCAGCCGTGCGCATCACGCACGCACCGACCGGGGTGGTGGTGCAATGCCAGAATGATCGCTCGCAGCATCGCAACCGCGCGGAAGCGATGTCGATGTTGAAAGCAAAGTTGTACGAACTCGAATTGCGCAAGCGCCAGAGCGACCAGCAAAAACTGGAAGACTCCAAAACCGATATCGGCTGGGGACACCAGATTCGCTCTTACGTGCTCGATCAATCACGCATCAAGGACTTGCGGACGAATTACGAGACCGGCAATACGCAGAAAGTGCTCGATGGGCATCTCGATGAGTTCATTGAAGCGAGCTTGAAACAGGGGGTGTGATGAAAGTCGGACTGTTGTTGGCGTTGGTTATCGCCGTCACCGGGCAGGTGCTTTATCACGTCACGCAAAAGAGCGTGGCGGTCAATGCGCATCCGATTGTTTCGCTGGTGGCTTTTTATCTCGTTGCCGCCATCGCAACACTGCCGCTATTCTGGCTGTTTCCGGTGGCGGGCACATTCGCGGATGAAATCGGCAAGCTGAAT
>JANLQC010000522.1:0-4124 GCA_031367575.1 Betaproteobacteria bacterium
TGCGCGGGCAGCCCTTCTGCACCCAATGCACCACTTTTTTGTGCGCCGCCTTGTCCGCGCGCCCAATCGAACGGGTGCGCCAGCGGGGCCGCCGCCGCCGTCGCAGGCTGTGCAAGTGCCTTGTTGAGCGCGTGAAAGACAAATTGGTGTACGGCACGCGAATCGCGGAAGCGCACTTCGGCCTTGGCCGGATGCACGTTCACGTCAACCATGGCCGGATCAATCGAAATGAACAACGCGTATGCGGGATGGCGGTGGCCGTGCATGACATCGGCATAGGCCTCGCGAATCGCGTGATTCAACAACTTGTCGCGGACGAAGCGGCCATTGACATACAGATATTGCTGGTCGCGCCCGGCGCGCGAATAGCGCGGCAAACCGATCCACCCGGAAATTCGACACGCCGCAATGTCGGCGTCGATCACCGCACTGGCGTCGATGAATTCCTCGCCTAACACCGCCAGCACCCGCACCGGTGCCAACCCGGATTCAAAATTCCAAAGTCGGCGGCCATTGTGGCTGAGCGACATCGCCACCTGAGACGCGGCCAGCGCGATGCGCAATACCGCGTCCTCGCAATGACCAAATTCGGTGCCGTCGGTTTTCAGGAATTTGCGCCGCGCCGGGGTGTTAAAAAACAGGTCTTCCGCCACCACCACCGTGCCCCGCTCCAGCGCGGTGGGCTCCGCGACGGACAAATCGCCGCCGACCGCTTCAATCCGCGTACCGTGTGCGGCACCGGGCGACCGGCTGGCGATTGACATTCTGGAGACGGCCGCGAGGCTCGCCAACGCCTCGCCGCGAAAACCCAGACTCGCGACGCGTTCAAGATCGTCGAGCGTCCGAATCTTGCTGGTGGCGTGGCGGGCCAGTGCCAGCGGCAGTTCGCCGGCATCAATGCCGTGCCCGTCGTCGGCGACGCGAATGCGTTTGATGCCACCCTGCATGAGTTCGATATCAATCCGCGTCGCACCGGCGTCGAGACTGTTTTCCAACAATTCCTTGAGCGCGGCCGCCGGGCGTTCGACCACCTCGCCGGCAGCGATCTGATTGGTTAGGAGTTCGGGCAGAACCCGGATGGTCGGCGGAAGCGTCATTTGGAATCGCAAATCGCGCCGACGGTTGCGCGGCGCAAAAAATCTTCGTCCCGGAATTCTAGCCTGCCGACAGACAACCAACCAGTTCAGCCGGACAAAGCGGGTCGAAAAGCTTGCGATTCTGCCGGATCGACTTTTCGCGCCTTCCCGGACCGAACCGGAATTGAAAACATTGGTGACTTCACTTGACGAAACCGCCGGTTGTGTCTATGGTTAGTGAAACAAAACAAATAGATACAACGCAAATTTAAAAAATAGATAGCTTGTTGCATCATGTTGCATCATCACGCGGCAAGTTGTCGGCACGGTATTCGGTAAGGGGTCAGAGAATCGTTGCAACGGTTTTTGTCGCAATCGGCGTTTTTTTGCCGAATTTCCTGGTGTGCGCGCGATGTCGCAATGTCGCGTTGGTTGCCACCGGCGGCGAATCTTCGGCGATTTTTCGATAGCGCAATCCAGTATTGGACGTCAACAATGAAAGTCCTGAGTGAGTAGCAAGCCCGTCCCAGAACCCATTGAGCAGACCACCGGTTTGGACCCACCGCGGCCATCCGTGTTTGCGTTTGACGGCGACAAATTCTCGCTGGCCGCCCCGGTTGCCGCCGAGGATCGCACCTTCGTCGGCAAACATCTTTACACCGAGCAGGTCAGGCTGCTTTACCGGTTTTCGCTGGTCGGCTATCTGGCCGAATTGATCGTCACGTTTTTGCTTGGCGTGATCCTTTGGGATACGCTCGGCACGCGTCCGGAATTGTTCGCCTGGTTCGCCGCGATGTTCGTGGTGATGATCCTGCGTTATGGCAATTACAAGTGGTTTATCAAGCGCAATCCGCGCCCGGAAGCACTGCCTTCGTGGGAGCGGCGCATTTTCATCGGCAGCGTCGTCATCGGCCTGCTGTGGGGGCTGATGGGTTCGGTGTTGCTGCCGCGCAGTGGCCCGACGCAAATGCCGGTGATGATGCTGGTGGCCTTATTGACGCTGGGTTCGGTTGCCTATTACGCGCCGCACAGGTCGCTGTTTTTCTACACCTGCATGGCGTCGCTGTTGCCGATGGGGGTGGTGAACTTCGGCCTCGGTGATCGCGGCAGTTCGGCGATCGGCGCATCGATCATTATTTTCGCGGGCCTGCTGGTCGCGGTTCACAGCAAAGTACATAAAGCGCTGATGGATTCGCTCACCGCGCGCTTCGACAATCTGTTGATTGCGATGCGGCTCGAAGAAGAAAAAATCCGCGTCGAGAAAGCCAATCTGGCACTCGAGCTGGAGGCGGTTGAGCGGCGCAAGGCCGAGCGTGCAGAACTGCTCGCGCTGCAACGGCTGCGCCTGCATCTGGAACGCACCCCGCTTGGCGTAATCGAGTGGGATCCCGAATTTCGCATCACCACCTGGAACCCGTCAGCCGAGGGCATCTTCGGTTACACGGCAGCCGAGGCGATCGGTGAATCGGGTTACATGCTGGTCGAAGGTGAGCAGGACAGCGAACGCATGGCGAGTATGTGGATGGAATTGCAGCAAACGCGCACCTCGACCCGCGTCACACTGGCCAACAAGACCCAGCGCGGCGAAATCATTCATACCGAGTGGTACAACACGCCGCTGGTGGACAACGACCATAAAGTGATCGGCGTGGCCTCGCTGGTGCAGGACATCACCGAGCGCCTCAACACCGAGCGCACCATCCACTACATGGCGCACCACGATGCACTGACCGGGTTGCCCAACCGCCGCCTGATGCAGGATCGACTCAATCAGGCGATTTTGCAGGCGCGGCGCAATCAATCGCATGTGGCGCTGCTGTTCCTCGATCTCGATCGCTTCAAGCTGATCAACGACACGCTCGGCCACGAAACCGGCGACTACGTGCTGCGCGATGTGTCCAAGCGGCTGTTGAAAGTGGTGCGTGAAGGTGACACCGTTTCGCGCGAAGGCGGCGACGAATTCGTCATCATCCTGCCGGACCTGGAAAAACCGGAGTCCGCACAACTGGTTGCCAACAAAATCCTCCATGAACTCTCGCAGACCATTGAGGTTTCCGGGCATGAACTGACGGTCACCGCGTCAATTGGCATCTCGCACTATCCGAACGACGCCACCGATATCCAGCATCTGCTGAAGCACGCCGATTCGGCGATGTATCAGGCCAAGGATGCCGGGCGCAACACGGCGCGGTTCTTCACGAGCGACCTCAATTTCCTGCTATCGAAGCGCCTCGAAGTCGAATCGCGGCTGCGCCGCGGCATCGAGCGCAGCGAATTTTTCCTGCGCTACCAGCCGCAAGTCGATGTCATGAGCGGGCGCATCGTCGGCGTCGAAGCATTGCTGCGCTGGAACGACCCGCAGCAGGGCGAAATCTACCCGAAGGATTTCATTTCCATCGCCGAAGAGCTGGGACTCATTGTGCCGCTCGGCGAATGGGTGTTCCGCACCGCCTGCCAGCAAATCAAGATCTGGGATCACGAAGGCTACAAGGACATCACCGTGTCGGTGAACCTCTCGCCGCGCCAGTTCATTTCGCGGAAATTGTTGCCCTCGATGAAATCCGCATTGCTCGAAACCGGCATTGATCCGCGCCGCATCGATCTGGAAATTACGGAGACGGTGGCAATGCGCAACCTCGAGCAATCGATCGAAATTCTCTCCGAACTGCGCCGCATGGGTGCGACGATTTCGATCGACGATTTCGGCGTCGGCTATTCTTCGCTCGGGCAATTGCGCCGCCTGCCCGCGCAGACGTTGAAGATTGATCGCAGTTTCATTTCGCAAATCCCCGAAGACCCGAATAGCAGTTCGATCACCGAAGCGATTCTCGCGATGGCCAAACGCTTGCATTTGCGGGTGGTGGCGGAAGGTGTTGAGACCCAGGCACAACTCGATTTCCTGCGCGCCAACAGTTGCGATGTCTATCAGGGATTTCTCTACGCGAAGCCGTTGACGACGGCGGAGACCACCGCGCTATTCAAGTCGCAGCGGGTGGCGGCATAGCCTGCGGAAAGTGGTGTAGAACGCCATTTGGCGCGGTGTTTCAG
>JANLQC010000563.1:0-2598 GCA_031367575.1 Betaproteobacteria bacterium
GCTCTGAATCTATGGGACGAAAGGTCCCTTTTTGGCCGCTATTGGGGTGCCACCAAATTTCACTCAGGCCTGCATTTTGAAACCTGCTACTACCAGGCGCTGGAGTTCTGCATCGAGCGCGGCGTTCAGGTTTTTGAGGGCGGCGCACAGGGCCAGCACAAACTTGCGCGCGGATTTTTGCCGGTGAAATGTCATTCGGCGCATTGGCTGAAGGATGCGCGATTCGCGCATGCGGTGGAAGACTTTCTTCGGCGCGAAACAGGCGGCATTGAGCAATATGTAAATGAGTTGGAAGGAAGTAGTCCGTTCAAGTCTTCATAGCGAAATCTTGATAAACCCAAGCACTGGTGCGGCGTTTCGGACATTAATGCTCCGAAAGGCGCGCCGGTACTGGGGTTGTATATGCCGCTGCATAAATTTTCTCTGCAAATCCGGCGTTCGCTTCTGCCCGGCCAAAAATATTCACTTTTTGCGCCGAAATCTGTTCGCGCATCATTTTGTTCGATGATTGATTGGATGCAAGATCAATGGCCCTCGCAACATATTCGTCGAGATCCGCCGCAATCAAATGTTCCAGCCCCATCATTTTCAACATCGCTGACGTCTGCCGGCCACGCATGAAAGCTCCCGGTAACGTGACCACCGGCACCTCCATCGCAATCGCATCCAGGCTGGTGCCGCCGCCTGACCAATGCAGCGTATCCAGCATCACGTCCGCCAGCGCCAGCGCACCGCGGAACATGTCGCCGTTCAATCGCGGCAGGAATTTGAATTGACCTTTGGCCGCGACACCCGCATCCGCGAGGCGGCCGGCCAAGCGATTCGCAAAGGCCATCGTGATCGCACGGCTGCCCGCCTGAAAAAATACCAGCACCGCGCGGCTATCCGCCTGCAATATTTTTACCAAGACGTGATCCATGTCGGGATGAATCTTGAACAGCGATTGCGGGCAGAAATAGAGGTGCGCGTCGGCCGCCAATCCGAGGGCGGATCTGGTTAGCGGCTTGCCGATTTGCGGTTGCGCCAAATCGACGCCGATGCCGTCGAGGAGAATTATCTTCTCCGAATAATGGGCCGCGTAGCCGTCAGGCTCCATCAATGCGCAACTCAGAAAATAATCGATCTCGGCGCTGCCGGTGGTCACCGGATGCCCCCACGCGGCGATCTGCACCGGTGCCAATCGCATCGCGGATAGCAGGTAGGCGCCGGTGCTCATGCCGACTTCGGGGTGGATCAGCACGTCCAATTGATCGGACAAAATCCGTTGCCCGTTGTCGCGCGGCCCCATCAGCAGACGCGTGAAATGCTCGCAGCCGGCGGTTACTCGTTGAGTCAGTTCATCGCCGCCCTGCCCCGTATAGTAAACATGGCGCTCAAATCTGGCGGGGTCGAGCTGGGTGATCCAGCGCTCAAAATAATTGCCTACCGTGGAGGAATAAAACCACTTGCCGACAAAACCGATTTTCAGTTTTCGCTTGCCATCAAATCGAATCGGCAGTGGTTTTTTCAATTCGGGTGCCGCGGTTTCAATCAGACCACCGATCAAGTCCGCGTAACGTGTTTGCAATTCACGATCATCAAGTCCCTGATACGCGAGCAGGAAATTGGAACGCTCGACGGTGAATATTTGTTCGGCATTGCGCCGCCATTTCGGCATCCCGGCGTGCAACTCATTGAGACCTTCGGCATAGTGCGCTCGCCGCAAGGCAATTTCCGCCGTGTCGGCGTAGATCATCGGCAGCAGCAGGCGCGCATCGAGCGCCAGCGGCAAGACATTGGGATGCAACGCGGCCGCCACCGCGGCAATTGAGCATGCCTCCCTCGCGAGACCGAGCTCGTGCTTGGCGTAAACCTGCATCGAGAGCGTCGGAATATCAGCCGCGTCGAGCGCCAGCGCGCGCGCCGCCGCGACCTCGGCACGCCCGAACTGCCAGTTCTCGACCAACAGCCGCGTCAGGCGTTTCCACGCCGACGCATTGGCGGGTTCACCGGCCACAATCGATTCATAGACCGCAATCACCGACGGCAAATCGCCCTGCCGGTAATAGACGCGCGCCAAAGTTTCGCGAAAGGCATTGTTGCCCGGCTCGCGCGCCACCGCTTCCTTCGCACGCGCGAGTGCGGCGGCAAGATTGCCGGCGGCGATTTCGTCGAGGGCAAGCTGGTTGAAATCGCGGGCATGGTTTGGCGCCATCGGTGAAAACGCAGGAATTGTCTCGACTATTTCCAGGCTCCGGCAAATGCCTTCCAGTGCGCCGCCGTCGCATTCGCCGCGAGGAAATCGCGCGCCACCTGAATCTCGGTGTCATAGCCTTTTTGGTTGAGCGCACCACGTATCAACTGAAAGCGCAGATAAACGAGAAAGGTATTCATCACGTCGGTCTCGCAATAATCGCGGATGACTTGAATCTCACCGCGCTGATACGCGTCCCATACTTGCGAGCCATCCATGCCGAGCTTGCCGGGGAATCCGCACAGTTGCGCCATTTGGTCGAGTGCGGCAGAGGCGCGCGGCTGATACATCGCCAGCAGATCCATCAAATCGAGATGCCGCATGTGATAGCGGCCGATGTAATTGTTCCACTTGAAATCGCGATC
>JANLQC010000568.1:0-8088 GCA_031367575.1 Betaproteobacteria bacterium
CGGCGGCGCGCGCCTGTTCGACACGCGCGAGATAAGCACTGCGCGTGGCGGCGCTGCGGGCAGTCACACGGGAAGTAATGTTCGTGACGGTGGGGTGAAGTGCCATGGTGGCTCCTTGGGGATGGGACGGCAAGACAAGCGACGGCAAGACAAGCGGCATTAAAACAAGCGGCACCAAAACAGGCGGCATCAAAACAAGTATCTATTGTAGAAAATCTACAAAAACTAGTCAATCTCAAAAAACCAAGCCACTGTTAATCCCGGGAAAACACATAGCAAAAATAGAGGGGGCACTGACGTATCCCAAGAATTGTCACCGATTATGTTGACAAACTACAAGCGTCGGCAGGAAAATGGATCATGCCAGCAACCTCAATTGTAAGTTTTTCGAGTGACGCGCGTGGCCGCTAGCAACGTTGCGGGCGCGGCGCGGTCTGCGCAATCAAGCCTGTCCGCAAGTGCGCCACGTGCGCAGCGTACGAAAGCTGGCACTGCTACGCCCCCCAGCGCCCTTCTGGACAGAATTGAAACCCTGCTGGACGCGATGCGGCCCTCGGAACAATTGGTCGGCCGTTTTGTGTTGCGTCATCCCAATCTGGTCATCAGCCTTTCGTTCCCTGAAATTTCCGCGCGCACCGGCGTCAGCCAACCGACGGTGGCGCGTTTTTGTGCGGCGGCGGGGTTTAGCGGCTACCGCGATTTCAAGCTGCGTCTGGCGCAAAGTCTGGCGAACGGCGTTCCTTTTGTTCATCACGATGTCGGGCTGCAGGATTCGATGGCCGATATCGGCGCGAAAGTGTTTGATCGCGGCATTGCCGCACTCGTCACCGTGCGCAATCATTTGGATCCGGTTGCGCTGGAGCGCGCGACACAATTGCTTGTCACCGCGAAACGCATCGAGTTCTACGGCCTCGGCAATTCCGGTATCGTGGCGATGGATGCGCAACACAAATTTTTTCGGCTCGGTGCCCCCGCGGTGGCGTATTCAGACCCGCATGTGCATGCGATGTCGGCCTCGTTGCTTGGCAAAGGCGATGTGGTGGTGGCGATATCCGGTTCCGGCCGCACGCGTGAACTCATTCGCAGTGTGGAAATCGCCCGTGACGCGGGTGCCGCCATCATTGCCATCACCGCCAGTGGCTCGCCGCTGGCGTGCATCGCCAATGTGGCGTTGTATGCCGATGTGCCGGAGGACCTGGATGTATATGCACCAATGACCTCGCGCATGGTGCATCTGGTATTGATCGATGCCTTGTCAGTCGGTGTCGCGGTGGCGCGCGGCCCGGCGCTCGCGAAACGATTGAAGCGTGCCAAGGAAGTGATCGCAGACAGAAGAATGGAAGAAAACTGACATGACAATTCACGCAGTGGATTCGGGCCAGCAATGGTCAGCGTTGGCGACCCACTTTTTATCCGTCAAGGACAAAACCATCGCCCGGAATTTCGCGGGCGACCCTGACCGTGCCGGAAAATATTCGCTGGAAGCGGCGAGCCTGTTTCTCGATTACTCGAAAAATCGGCTTGACGATTCGGCACGGGAAAAGCTGTTCGATGTTGCGCGCGCATGCGGTGTTGAAGCGCGCCGCGATGCAATGTTTGCCGGCGAACGCATCAATGTCACCGAGGATCGCAGTGTGCTGCATACCGCGCTGCGTGATCTATCGAGCGACCGAATCATGGTCGGTGGCGCCGATATTCTGGCGCCGATCCGCGCCGTCAGGCAGCGCGCGTGCGCGTTTGTGGAACGCGTGCGATCCGAGGAATGGCGCGGCTATACCGGCAAATCGATCACCGATGTGGTCAACATCGGCATCGGTGGATCCGATCTCGGCCCGCGCATGGTGTGCGCTGCGCTGCGCGCGTTCGCCCATCCGCGATTGCGAATGCATTTTGTCGCCAACATCGATGGAGACGCGATCGCCGACGTACTGTCGAAGGTCAATTGCGAACGCACGCTGTTCATCATCGCTTCCAAAACGTTCACCACCATCGAGACATTGACCAACGCCCGCACCGCGCGCACCTGGTTTCTTCAAAATGGTGCCAAGGAAAGCGACATCGCCAAGCACTTTGTCGCGGTATCGACCAATACCGATGCCGTGAAAGCGTTCGGCATTGACCCCGCGAACATGTTTGGATTTTGGGATTGGGTCGGTGGCCGCTACTCGCTGTGGTCATCAATTGGCTTGTCGATCATGATGTCGATTGGCGAACAACAATTTCTGCAGTTACTTTCCGGCGCACACGCGATGGATCAGCATTTCCGTACGGCACCGCTGGAAAAAAACATGCCGGTCATCCTTGCATTGATCGGCATCTGGTATCGCAATTTTTACGATGCAGCCAGCGTTGCGATTCTGCCGTACAGCGAACACTTGCGACGGCTGCCCGTCTACCTTCAGCAATTGGATATGGAAAGCAACGGCAAATCGGTCACGATGCAAGGCGAGCGCGTCGCGCATGGAACTGCGCCGCTCATTTGGGGGGAGCCCGGCACCAACGGACAGCACGCGTTTTTTCAACTGCTGCATCAGGGTACGCAACTCGTACCCATCGATTTTATTTTGCCGATGCGGCCGACGCATGGCCTCACGGCTCATCATGATTTATTGGTGGCGAATTGTCTCGCGCAAAGTAGTGCGCTGATGATCGGCAAGAGTGTCGAGCAGGCGCGAAAGGACATCGGCGCATCGATGGATGCCGCAATATCGGCAGATCAGCTTGCCATGCATCGCAGTTTTGAAGGCAATCGACCGAGCAACACCATTCTCCTTGAACAACTCGATCCCGCCTCGCTCGGCGCATTGATTGCGTTGTACGAGCACAAAGTATTTGTGCAGGGCGTGATTTGGAACATCAATTCATTTGATCAATGGGGCGTTGAATTGGGGAAAACCGTCGCCACCAACATTAGCGAGGCGATGCATTTCAGCGCGCAGACCGGTGAATTTGATTCCTCCACCCAGCAACTGTTGGCGCGGTACAAGTCGCGGCGCACATGACAAGAATGAAATACCGTCACACGCAAATCGGCTGGGTTGCAGTGGTTGCACTTGCCATTGGCCTCGCGATCATGCTCACCGTGTTCGGCAACATGACGCGCGTGCAAATTACCATGATCAACTTCGTCGCCCTCGTGGGGCTATTCGTGTTGCTGTTTCTGGTGTTCTGTGCGTTAACCACCGAGGTCGATGGCGAAGAATTTCGCGCACGATTTGGCGTGCTCGGCTGGCCCGGCAAGAGTTGCGAATTGCGCGATATCGCCGCAGCGGTTCCGACGAAACTGTCGTGGACCTCCGGCTGGGGAATCCGCATCACCACGCGTGGCTGGCTGTTTAATGTGTCAGGTCGCGGTGCCGTGATCGTCGGCCTTACCAACGGCAAACAATTTCTGATCGGCACCGATGAGCCCGTGAAACTTGCCGATGCGATCAACCAATCATTGGGGCGTGAGCCGGTGTTTACGCTCATTCGCGGTGCCGGAATCGTTGCGGAGTAGCGATCCCAGTGCCGCGTGAACATGGCAATTTGTGAGTACCTTGGTGTAATATTCAATTTGTAAATCCGGGGATGTAGCTCAGCTGGGAGAGCGTCGCGTTCGCAATGCGAAGGTCGAGAGTTCGATCCTCTTCATCTCCACCAATAAACAAAAGGGGCCGCGTTTTTTGCGGCTCCTTTTGTTTATTGGTGGAACACAAAGGATCGAAGTCTCGACCGCAGGACGATGAGGCGTAGGGCGAACAAGCAAGAGCAAACTGCTTTGCTCTTGCCGCCCGGAGCGGGTTGCGCCATGCAGGGCGCAGCCCTCGATCCACGTTATTTACCCTGCGCGCCCATCGCCAACACAATTTTCCCAAGATGCCGATTCGATTCCATATACGCTTTCGCCTCCGCGAGCTGATCGAACGGAAAAATCTTGTCGATTACCGGTCGAAAGCCCGCCACCGAAATCACCGGCAACAAGTCCGCGACAAATCCTGCAACACCCGACGCACGCTGCGCCGCATTGCGCAATTTATTTGATACACCGAACAACGTCAGGCGCTTGGAATGCAAGGCCTGAATATCCATCTCACCTTTCAGCACGCCATCAACATACCCTACCGTGGCAAGCCGCCCTTCAAATGCCATCGCGCGCACGCACTCGGCGAACACCGATCCGCCGACCGTGTTGACGACCAGATTGACGCCTTCGCCGTTGGTGGCTTTCAACACCGCGTCGCTAAAATCAGGCGCGCGCGTGCAGAGGCCGAGATCCAATCCATGCGGTTTCAATCGAGCCAATTTTTCCTGCGAACCCGATGTGCCGATCACCTTCGCCCCCAGCGCCTTGGCCGCTTGCAGTGCGGCCACACCGACACCGGATGAGACGCCGGTCACCAGCAGCCATTCGCCCGCCTTCAGTTTGCCCTGACTCACCAGCATGTCATGTACCACGATGAACGTCAGCGGAATTGATGCGGCCTCCTCCCATGAAAGATGCGCGGGCACAGCCATCGTCTCAGGCACATCCATCAGCGCGTATTCGGCGAATGCGCCTGCGCAACGCCCCATCACGCGCTGCCCCAGCGTGAACCCGCTTACCCCACTTACCCCACTTACGCCGCTGCCGAGCTTGACGATTTCACCCGCGCCTTCCATGCCAATCGCTTTTGCCGTGCCGGCTTTTTGCAAACCGTGCCCGACAATAAATTCACCGCGGTTCAAACTCGCGGCGCGCATCTTCACCAACACCTGCTGCGGGCCGGGTTCGGGAATGGCGGCGTCCAGCAATTGAAGCGTGGCGTCGGTGGCCGTGGTTTGCATCGAGTAATACTTCATCGTGTGATCTTTCTGGGTTGGAACGCTGACGGCTGAATCGCATCAACGCGTTTCGGTAATTTTCTGTAAATGCGGCGGACGGTCCGGATCGCGCCCGCGTGCCACCGACAGCGCATTGGACAGTTTGTAAAAACTCTGCGCGAGCAGTAGTGGCTGGATCACAGGATGTGCGTCAATGGTCGGCAGCACCGTTGCATCGGCTATCAAACTACCCGCAATCATCACCGCAACATCGCGTGCGATCAGGTCGCGCGCAAGTGTTTCCATATCGAGGCGCGTCTCGTCGTTTTGCGTGAACAGTAATGCCGGAAAATTTGCCGTTAGCAGCGCCTGCGGTCCATGACGCACCTCGGCACCACTGAATGCTTCGGCGTGCAGTCCGCTGGTTTCCTTGCACTTCAGCGCCGCCTCTTGCGCAATTCCCAGGCCCACGCCGCGGCCAATCACATACAGATGGCGCGTATCGCGCAACGTTGGCAGAGCCGCATTCCAATCCAGTTGCCACGCGCGAGCAAGCGCATCGGGCGCGGATCTGAGGGCATCAAGAAGTGTCTCGTCGTTAGTCCATGCTGCCACCAAATGCACAATGGCCGCCAGCGAGGCGATGTAGGACTTGGTCGCGGCAACACTTTGCTCAACCCCCGCGCACAGCGGCAATTGATAATCGGCGATGGCGGCGAGCGGTGAATCGTCGGTGTTGACCAGCGCGATGACGGTTGCACCCGCCAACTTGGCGGCGCGTGCGGCAGAAACCAAATCAGGACTCTGCCCCGATTGTGAAATCGCCAAAAACGCGCAATCACGCAAATCCTGTCTTACGGCATAAACCGAACTTACCGAAGGCGATGCGGAAGACGTGAGTACGCCGAGGCGCGTTTCAACCAGATATTTTGCGAACGTGGCGGCGTGGTCCGAGCTGCCGCGCGCGCAGGTGACGACGGCGCGCGGGGCCAACACCCGAAGTTTCGCGCCGAGTTTGATGGCAGTCGAATGATTATTCACAAATTGCGCGCGCAACACGTCAGCCGCCTCTGCCGCCTCGCGGAACATGAGGGTGGATTTGGCACAAATCGGTAGGGTTACTATTTTTGACATGCGTTGACGATCAATTACGAAGTGGTTGCTTGGATAATTTTGCAGTTGCTCCTCTCAATCATGCCGCAAGCCCTAGTTTCTCGCATTGCGGGCGCACAATTTCGTAGATCGCCATTTGGCGGGTCGTTCAGGGCGAAAACAACTGAAGAACCGCACCAATGCTAGTGTTTGCCAATATTCCGCAGGCTACAACTCCGTCTGAAACACATGCCCCGCATGCTCCCGCAGCGCATGAAATTGCACACTCGGATAACGCTCTGCCGACACCTCCAACTCCGACACGGGGGCGGCTAAAAACGCAGGCGCTTCAACGACATCGTGCGCGATCCTGTGTGCGTTGGCTTCGATGAAGCACTTCAATACCGTTGCGCTATCGCCGGTTGGCCCGCAGGTGAAAATACTCAGCATTGTTTCTTTCTCAATACAATGGGCACCTGACTACGCCACCTCGCGAAATGTCTCGATCTGGAGCCCCTGAAATATTTTGAAATCGGCCACGTTCCGGGTGAGCAGCGCATAGCCATGGTGCACCGCCGTGGCGGCAATGATCGCGTCGTGTGCACCGGCGGTGACGTTTTTCGAAAGCGCCGCGAGCATGCGCGCATGGGTGCGCGCGAGCGGCAATGTGAACTCCAGAACAGGAAGGGTGGCAAGCAGGTTTTCGACGAAGGCACCGCGCCGCGCCCGGCGCTGCGCGGTATTGGCGCGCTCCACGCCGACAAGTAATTCGCTCGCTGTCACGGCGCACAGGTACGCGCCACCGTAGGAGGCCCAGCGCGCCAGACCAAGTGTGCTCCCGGATTTTTCCGCGAGCACCCAGACATCCGTATCGATCAGGATGCCCATGGCCTAGCCCGCCCACGGCGTAGCCCGACTGCGCAATTTTGCGCGCGCAGTTTGCACATCTTTCGCCATGGACTTGCGGTCAGCACCAAGCTGCGGGCCTTTCGCCAAAAAACTATCAAGCTGGTCGATGGGAAATCCGTCCGATGCCGCGACAGGGGATACGCGCGCAATGACGCGTTTGCCACGCTCGATGTCGAGAACCTGCCCCCGGTATTGCACATGGCTCAAAAATTCCGACAGGCCGCGCGAAAACTCGGTCACGCTCACTGAAACGGTCGCCATCTTACTCTCCTGACAAAATATCTTAAAATCAGTTTATCAGAGTTTAGGGTTCGACAGACCAGCGTCGCCGTGTCCGTCGCCTTTGCCATGGGTGGGATGGCCGCACACTGTCTTCAGTGCGTTGATGAATCGGCGCGGCTTTCCAGCAGAAAGGCCTGAAGTTCCCCGCCATTGCGGCAGCGTTACGTTATTTCGCAGCCTGCATCCCCACCTGAAACACATGCCCCGCATGCTCCCGCATGGCGTGAAATTTCACCGTCGGAAAGCGCTCCGACACCACTTCCAGTTCCGCTACATGCGTGGCGAGAAACGCAGGTGCCTCCACCACATCGTGCGCCACACGATGCGCGTTGGCCTCGATGAATTTCCGCAACATCGCGGCATCATCACACGTCACCCAGCGCGCCAGCCGGTAGCGCGAAGGCTCCAGCCGCGCGTCCACGTTGTATTCGCCTTTCAAGCGATGCAGCACGACTTCAAATTGCAGCGTGCCGACCGCGCCGAGCAACAGGCTGCCGCCGGCAATCGGGCGAAACACCTGAATCGCACCTTCCTCGCCAAGCTGCTGCAAGCCGGTGCGAAGTTGTTTTGATTTCATCGGGTCTTTCAATTCCACCGTCTGAAAAATTTCCGGCGCGAAATAGGGCAGGCCGGTGAATTGCAGATTCTCGCCTTCGGTCAAGGTATCGCCCAATCGCAACGTGCCGTGATTGGGAATGCCGATGATGTCGCCCGAATACGCTTCTTCGAGCAGTTCGCGGCGTTGCGATAAAAACGACACCACCGTACTCGGACGGATATCCTTTCCGGTGCGGCACACGCGCAGTTTCATGCCGCGCTCAAAGCGCCCGGAACACACGCGCAGAAACGCGATGCGATCCCGATGCGCGGGATCCATGTTCGCCTGAATTTTGAAACACACACCGGTGAAGGGTTTTTCATCCGGCATCACCACCCGTTGCAATGCTGCGCGCGGTGCCGGCGGTGGTGCCAGATCGACCAGCGCATCGAGCACTTCGCGCACGCCGAAATTGTTCACGGCCG
>JANLQC010000575.1:0-7349 GCA_031367575.1 Betaproteobacteria bacterium
TGGTGGTTCATGTTTTTTTATAGCGTCACCTTCGGCGGCTTCGTGGGTTTGGCGGCATCGTTGACGATTTATTTCAACACGCAATATGGCATCGCCCCGGTGATGGCGGGCTATCTCACCGCCGCCTGCGTGTTTGCCGGCTCGTTGGTGCGGCCGCTCGGCGGGGCGCTGGCGGATCGCATTGGCGGAATCAAATCATTAACCGTCATGTACATCATCGCCGGTACCGCCATCGCACTGGCCAGTACCGCCCCCGCCTCGGTGTGGGTTGCGCTCGGATTGTTCATCGTCGGCATGTTGGCGCTCGGCACCGGCAATGGCGCCGTATTCCAATTGGTGCCGCAACGCTTTCAACGCGAGATTGGTGTCATGACCGGACTGGTTGGAATGGCGGGTGGCATCGGCGGGTTTTATCTGGCATCGAGCCTCGGTTATTCGCGCCAATTGACGGGCAGCTATCAGACCGGCTTCTTGATGTTTGCCGGGCTCGCGTTGATCGCGTTGATCGGTCTCACCAGCGTGAAAACCCGCTGGCGCACCACGTGGGGTGCGGCGCATTTGTCGGCGGCGCGGGTGTAGGTTCAATTTCAACGTCAACTAAAAGCAGCGGTCAAACTGCGCGACGCGAACGATGACGCGATGTTTTGATTGAGTCGCATTTGGACTAAGCTGCAACTATCCGAGCCTGGCGTCTGCACTTCAGCGCAACCGTTGAAGGCTTTTCCCGATTATTCCCCGTTCACGTAAAAAGTCCATCGATGCCCCTCGACGTAAACTTCGGTCATTGTTCACGCCAAGGCCGACGCGAACAGAATGAAGATTTCGTCGGCATGGTCAGCCCGACCGGCGAAGAGCTTGCGCGCAAGGGCCATCTGGCCGTGATCGCCGATGGCGTGTCGGGCAATGGCGGCGGGCGCGAGGCGGCCGAATATTGCGTGCGCGGACTCATCACCGATTACTACGCGACCCCCGATACCTGGGAGCCGTTGACCGCACTGGATCGCGTGATCCAGCCGCTCAATCGCTGGGTGATTTCGCAGGCCCAGCACCGGCGCGAGCAGGGCGGCATGGCGACCACGCTGTCGGCGCTGTTGTTGCGCGGCCGCAGTTATTTTTTTGCGCATGTCGGTGACACGCGCATCTACCAGTTGCGTGGAAACAAATTCACCCGCCTCACCACCGATCACGTCTGGGATCGCCCCGACATGAGCCATGTGCTGACGCGCGGCATCGGCCTCGACACGCGCGTGACACCGGATTATGGTGATGGCGCATTGGAAATCGGCGACCGTTTTCTGCTGGTGTGCGACGGCATCTGGTCGGCGATCAGCGTCGATAAACTGACACAGCATCTGGCCGCCGATGCCACACCCGACGACACCGCCGCCGCACTGTGCGAACTCGCGCTTGAAAGCGGCAGTCAGGACAACGTGAGTGCGGTGGTGTTGCACGTGACGGCACTTCCCGACGATGCGTGGATCGATGTGCTCACGCGCGGTGCCGATCTGCCGCCTCCACCGATATTGAAGCCGGGGCAGACCCTCGATGGTTTTCGCGTGGAGGAAGTCCTGCATCGCTCGGCGGTCACGGTGTTATACCGCGTGACCGACACCCACAGTCAGCAAAGCCTGGTGCTAAAGACCCTGACGCCGGAGCGCGGCGCCGATCCGTTCGAGCGCAATCATTTGCTGCACGAAAGCTGGATCGCCAAACGCGCCGTGGCACGATTTTTCGCGCAGGTGGTCGAGGTGGCCCCCGGGCGCAAGAGCGCGCTTTACTATCTGCAATCCTGGCATGCTGGAGCGACACTTGGACAATGGTTGGCTGCAGGCCGCCATATCCCGATGCCCGATGTGCTGCGCATCGGGATTGCGCTGGTCCGTGCAATCGGCGCGTTGCATCGGCGCACAATCCTGCATCGCGATATCAAGCCGGAAAACGTTCATATCGGGCACGACAACGAAATTCGACTGCTCGACTTCGGCGTCGCCATTTCGGGACTGACACCGGCCGCCAGCGTGCGCGCCGAGGCCGGTACCCCGAGTTACATTGCGCCGGAGCAATTCACTGGTAACGCCGTGACCGCACAATCCGATATCTATTCCATCGGCGTGACCCTTTATTACGCGCTGACGCGCAAATATCCCTATGGCGAAATCGAGCCGTTTCAGCACAAGCAATTTGGCGATCCGGTGTCGCCTTCACGTTACCGGCCGGATATTCCCGCGTGGCTGGAAAACGTGTTGTTGAAAGCGGTGGCACGCGAACCCGCGGCGCGATTCGAAACCGCCGAAGAGTTTCTGCTGGCGCTTGAACGCGGTGCCGCGCGTCCGTTGCCGCCGCCGACGGTAACGCCGCTGGTGAATCGGGGCACCGATGTGAAATTTCGCGTGTTGTTGATCGTCTCACTTCTCGCCAATATTTTTCTGCTTTACCTGATTCTGGTATTGTCGGCGAAATGACCCCTTCAACGCCTATTGCCAAATCGCACGCGCTGCTCCTCTTCGCGCACGGCTCGTCCGATCCCGGTTGGGCGGCACCGTTCGAGAAGCTTCAATCGGCAATCCGCGCACGCGATCCCCGGCAAATTGTCGAACTCGCGTATTTGGAGCGGATGAATCCGTCATTCGATGAAGCGGTGGATGCGCTGAAGGCGAACCACATTTCGAGCATCACCGTTGCGCCGATTTTCCTCGCGCTCGGCGGACATATGCGTAAAGACTTGCCGATGCTGATTGATGCCGCGAAGGTGCGCACCGGGATTGAGTTTCGTGTGCTGCCGGCGTTGGGCGAAGTGGATTCGTTGATCGACTCGATTGCCATCTGGGTGCAGCACGCGACCGAGCAGGTCGATCAGACGCCGTTGAATACCAATTAACGCGGCAAAAAATTCCGCATGGAAAATTTGCCCTCGTCCACAACGCGCCGCAATCAAGCGGCCATGCGACCATGTGGGATCAATGATGGTTAGCGCGCACCCTGCGCCATCAACACCACGCGCACCGAATAGAACAGAATCATAATGTCAAACATCAGGCGGTGATTCTTCACGTAGTAGAGGTCATATTCCAGCTTGTCCGCCGCATCGTCCACCGAGGCGCCATATTGGTGGCGCACTTGTGCCCAGCCGGTAACGCCCGGCTTGACGCTGTGCCTTGCCGCGTAGAACGGCACCTGTTTGGTGATCTGTTCGACAAAGTAGGCGCGTTCCGGACGGGGGCCGACAAGGCTCATCTGGCCGCCAAGAACGTTGAACAGTTGCGGCAGTTCGTCAATTCGGGTGAGGCGCATGAAACGGCCCACTTTGGTGACGCGCGCGTCACCGCTCTGCGCCCACTGGGGTTTGCCATCTTTTTCTGCATCCGAACGCATGCTGCGGAACTTGAATATGTTAAAAGTCCGGCCGCCAAGCCCGACCCTCTCCTGACGATAAATGATCGGGCCGGGACTATCGAGTTTGATCAGAATCGCTGCGACTAACATCACCGGGAAACCGAGCACCAGCAACACGCCACTGGCGACAATGTCGAAGGCGCGCTTGTTGAACATGCGCATCACGCCCTGACGAAAACCATCGCCAAAAATGAACCAGCTTTCACGCAGCAAGTCGATTTTTACGCGACTGTGATGCTGCTCAAAGAAGGCCGAAAGATCGGTGACCTTGATACCACGCAGTTTGCAATTGAGCAATTCGGTCAGGGGCAATGAGCCGCCACGCCGTTCGCGCATCGCGATGACGATCTCGCTGACATTGTGCTGCCCGGTGGTCTCACCGATTGTTTTCGACGAGCACAGGATCTTGTTTGCGGGAATCGCGGCATGGACTTCCGGATTTGCGTTCGGCGAATAATATCCAATGATCGAAAGGCCACGCGCATTCGACTTTTCCAGCGTCTCTTTCACGGCGGCGGCATCGTTGCCCACGCCCAGAATCAACACGCGGCGCTGCGCAAGCGGCGAGGCGCGGCTGAACAACAAGATGGCGATTTTTCCGCTAAAAACAAAAAGAATGGTGCCCGCGAGGCACGGTACACAAACGCTGCCATCGGGCAGACGGTAAAAAATCCAGTGCAGACCGGGCAAAACAACCAGAAATGCCAACGCGACTCGCGTCACAATCGGCCAAAAACGATCCGGCGGGTTATTGCGATAGAAGCCCAGCGCGCCGGTTAGCGCCACCATTGCCAGCACGATCGACACAGCACCGGGGATGGAATTGACCAGCGCGGCACCGCCGCCCGGATACAGCAACAGGTAGCCGAAAAGAATTGCGCCAAAGAGGCAAACTGCGTCAAGTGCGACCAGAAAAAGGGTGCTGAGGGGAAAAAGGCGCCGAATCAAGCCAACCAATTGATTTTCATTGGTCTCGGCCGGATCCTGCGCATAGCGATCTTGAATCGAGGTCTTGTCCATGCTGAAGTCGTCCGCCATATTTTTTGAGTATTTTTTTGGCACCGCGTGACACCCGCATTCGCCTGCTCCCAACCGCGAATGCATTACGCTTTGCAATGACTCTATGTTCAACCACTCAGGTGAAAAAATCTGTGACTATTTGCACATATTCCAAAATCGTAACAGTATTTTACAAGTTGCCCTTTTTTGGCACCCTTGGTGGCGATGAAAAGCGGCGCGCACCGGGAATTTCAAGTGTTGCGCGCTTGCAACGTCTTCAACAAATGCAATTGCCAATGAATGCCAATGAATGCCAATGAAAAGCCCGCGTACTATGGGCCTTTCATGTGTCAGTTATGTGAATCCTTTATTTGCCCTGCCAAGCCGTTTTGGCTGCCGGTTTGCTGAACGTCTTTCCCGCCGGCTTGCCCGCGCCACTCTTGCCAAAGCCGCTGAATCCGCTCGGCTTGCCAGCCCCGCTGCCTACGCCGGCACCGGCACCGGCACCGGTTGACCGCGCACCGAACTTCTTGCTGTCACCGAACGTACCTGCTGGCCGCGTATTTGATCTTCCCGGCGGGCGTGAACCGGGATGCGAAGGCTTGGAAAACACCCGTGCCTTGGGTTCCAATCCCGGAATGGTCGTGACCGGAATCAACTGCGAGGTAAATCGCTCGATCAATTTCACCTGAAAGTGTTCGCGCACATTCGCGAGCGAAATGGCGATACCGTTTTTGCCGGCACGGCCAGTACGCCCGATGCGATGCACATAATCTTCCGCCGCACGTGGCAGATCGTAATTGATGACGTGCGAAATGCCCTGCACATCGATACCGCGCGCCGCGACATCGGTGGCGACCAGCACCTGCAAACTGCCGCGCCGCAAATCCTGCAAGGTGCGGGTGCGGGCACCCTGCTTCATGTCGCCATGCAATGCGGCAACCGAAAAACCCTTGTCGTTCAGGTTGCTCGCAAGATCATCCGCCGCGCGCTTGGTGGCCGTGAACACGATGGCCTGATTCATGCCTTCGTCGCGCAACAGGTGATCGAGCAGCCGATTCTTGTGGCCCATGTCGTCGGCAAAATGCAGGCGCTGTTCGATATTTTCGTGGCGCGATTGCTGGCTGTCGACAGCGATCCGCACCGGATCCTTCAACATCGCGGTGGCGAGGCGCACGATATTTTGTTCAAGCGTTGCCGAGAACATAAGCGTCTGGCGCGTTTCGGGGGTTTGCTTGACGATGGCTTCCAGATCATCCTTGAAGCCCATGTCGAGCATGCGGTCGGCTTCGTCGAGCACCAGCAATTGCAGGCGCGACAAATCGACGCGGCCCGATTGCATTTGATCGAGCAGACGGCCCGGTGTCGCCACCAGAATATCGACACCCGCCTTCAACAAACGGTTTTGCACCGGGTAAGGCATGCCGCCGACGAGCGAAAGCATTTTCACTTTTTTCATCTTGCGGCCATAGGTTTCGGCCGCTTTGGTGACTTGCATCGAAAGTTCGCGCGTTGGTGTCAATACCAGCACCCGCGGACCGCGCCCGGCGACCGGATGCGCTTCATTCAACAATTGCAAAGCCGGCAGCATGAAGGCGGCGGTCTTGCCGCTGCCGGTTTGCGAAGAAACCATCAGGTCACGTCCGGCAAGGGCTTCGGGAATGGCGCGCGCCTGTACGGCGGTGGGATCGGTATATCCTGCGGCAGCAATGGCTTCGCGCAGCGGGGCGCAGAGGCCCAGAGTATCAAAATTCATTTCAAGTTTATCCGGCACGCCTATTCCGGTAGGCACGCATCAACACACATAAAAACGGGGCGTCGTCTCGAAAACGGAATCGAAACGGCAATTTAGACCGGAAGGCTCTCGCGAGAGAACAAATCGAATCAAACGGTGACGCACCAACATCGGCGCCAACCAATTTGCGATTCGTCAGGGCTTCGGAAGAAGCGGGCGAGAAAAGCGGGGGCAGGAGACGATGAACATTTGCGATGTTTTGTTGCCAATGCTGCATCGCACAAACCGAACTATACGCGAGAGTGGAGAAAACGCAAAGCGATTTGTTGTTTCCTACGCTTTATCGTCAAGAAATCCAGCATGGGCGCGGGTTTCCGGGCGATACGAAAATCTGGTGTTTGGCGGTTCAGGTTGAGAATTACCCGCCAAAACCGCATGCCCGAACCGGAGATCGCGCGCAGCCTGGAAAGCAGGCGCATCGATTCGACCCATCAATTGCGTAAATCAAGGCAGGCAAGATTGACTTAGCGGCATCGGCGATCTTTCTGTGTTTGCGTCATTGCGTCAGTGATTTAGTCGGGCGGCAATGCGATAATCGTCCGTTTTTCCATTGCGGCAACTCATGAGCACCTCTCTCAGCACCGAAATCAAGCGCCGCCGCACCTTCGCGATTATCTCCCACCCCGACGCCGGCAAGACCACGCTTACCGAAAAATTGCTGCTGTTCGCGGGCGCGATCCAGATTGCTGGCAGCGTGAAAGCGCGCAAGGCGAGCCGCCATGCAACCTCCGATTGGATGGAGATCGAAAAGCAGCGCGGCATTTCGGTCGCAAGCTCGGTAATGCAAATGGAATACCGCGATTGCGTGGTGAACTTGCTGGATACGCCGGGCCATCAGGATTTTTCGGAAGACACCTATCGCGTGCTGACCGCCGTGGATGCGGCGCTAATGGTGATCGATGCGGCCAAAGGTGCTGAGGCGCAAACACTCCGATTGATTGACGTCTGCCGCGCGCGCAACACGCCGATCCTCACCTTTATCAACAAGATGGATCGCGAAGTGCGGCCGCCGCTGGAATTGATGGAAGAAGTCGAGCGCGTGTTGAACATGGATGCGGTGCCGTTCACGTGGCCGGTCGGCATGGGGCGGTTGTTCGGCGGCGTCTACGACATGCGTTTGAACAGCATGCGCGTGTTTCAGGCCGGCGAAGACCGGATGCAT
>JANLQC010000590.1:0-1909 GCA_031367575.1 Betaproteobacteria bacterium
TCAAGTCTTCGCGCGCGTCGCCGTTGGTATCGACATGAATTTCATAGACCGCGTCGGTATCGAAGTTGAAAAAATTCGGGCCGCCATAGGCGTCCTGAAGCGGAATGTAGTTGGCAAGAATCGTGACGAAGTTGCCGCGACCGGGTTCGTAGCTACGGAATACATAGAGATCGGTGCTGTCGACTTTCGGCATGCCGGCGATCATCGGTGCTTCGCGATGGCTGGCCGCCAACGCGATTGAGGGCAATACAATGCTCGTGGCGGCGGTTGCGGCGGCGACGGCTAGCGTCACCAGTTTTCGGCGATGTTTATTCAACATGTTTCCTCCATGGGAATGAATTGGGGTGTGGCAGAAAAGACGAAACGGAAAAATCAATAACGCAAATTGCCGTGCAATTTATTTCGGATACGGTCGATATACGCCCGGCCCATCCGCGCCAGATGCGCAAAAAGCCGGTCGTGCAGAAATGTTGGTGTGAACAATTGCGGAAAACTTCTTACGTTTTGTTTTCAGTCAAAAAAAACGCGAACGAACAGGTCTCGCTGCGATGCAGGGTGGTGTTTGCGATTGCAGGTTGGCGACCCGCGCGAATGTGCGAACCGAAAGAAGACCGGGTCGCTGCCTGAAATGGTTACGCGGATTTCCGCTTGAGTTCGCCGATGCGTCGCGGCTTGCCCGCGATGTTCGCTGGCGGGATTTGCGAGCGCATGCCGGAAATGGCGGAAAGCATTGCGGTTCGGCGCGGCGGCGCAACCGCTTCCGGCCGCAGCGAATTCATCGACACCATATTGAGACGACCATGCTGCACGCCAGCTTCCCCTGTCAGGATTTCGGCCAGCCGGATAACGAGGGTGGTCGTACCGCGAAGAATCAGCGTTTCCATATAAGTCTCGTCGTCAATCGGTGCGCGCGTCGACGAGACCGTAAGGTTGTCGAATTGCTGACGGATTTCTGCGATTCGTTGTTCGGATTGCCGCGATCGGTCGCTGGATACATAGCTCAGGCAAGCGACGCATTGCGCCACGTCGTCGTTCGATGTGGTCTCGTCCTGCAACGCTTTACGCAGCAGCACACGAAATGCCTCAGAGCGATTGCGGTAGCCTTTACGCTGGATCAATTGATCAAAATCGACCGCGAGCTGCAAATTGACGGAGATGGTGAGTCTTTGCATTGAGGTTCCGAAATGGTTGGCCCGGTCGGGCCGCAGTGCTTACCATACGCAGGCAATGAGAGACTGGATTTCGTGCCACAAATTGGCGATGTGCGGTCGCCGGCCATGCGGCAAGCGCTTAAAGCCCAAGGGCCAGCGTCGCACCGACCACTATTTGCTTTTCGCCGCGCCCAATTTGCGGGGGGCCGTTGTATTGGCGATGCGACGCTGGTTCCTCAGCCCACAGAAATAAGTGTCCATCATCTTTCCGGCGTCGCGGGCCAGTGAGAAATAGGCGGGATCGAGCAGCCAGTTGATGATGAGCCCGTCCATCAACGCGTGAAAGCCGATCGAGGCGAGGCGCGGATTCACGGATTTAGGCAACTGCCCCAGTTTGACCGCGTTGCGAAAGCCTTGCTCGATATGCGTCACGCAATCACCGCGGCCTTTGAGATGGCGATCCCGCAGCGGGGCCATCTCGTCCACGTATTCGCATTTGTGGGACATGATGTCGAACACGCGCTGCATTTGCGGATTCTTCTCGATGCTTTTGAGAATCGCCACCGAATGATTGCGGATGGTGGCGACCGGGTCAATCAGGTTCGCATCGGCGAATGCCTCGGTGACCTGTTCCATCGGCAGCGTGACCCGTTCCATCATTGCATCAAACAGATCGAGTTTGTTTTTGAAATGCCAATAAATGGCACCGCGGGTCACACCGGCCGCTTCGGCAATTTCGGCCAGCGACGTGCGTGAGA
>JANLQC010000616.1:0-1900 GCA_031367575.1 Betaproteobacteria bacterium
ATAACAGTCGGACTCGGGCAAAGTCAACGCAAATTGCAATCCAAGCTATTTTGTGGCGGCGACACCAGGATGAAGGTCCAGCACCGGCGCGGATTTTGGGGCAATATGGCCTCAAACGCCGCGCCAGTACTAGAGTTTGCCAATCTTGTCGCCACTGCCGCCTGCCAACCCATAGTGTCACCGCCTCTCAAAGACCCAAGATACAGCGGTGCCGTGATAGTATTTCCGCGATCCTGAATTTTCCCGTGCGTCAATTCTCCATTCACTCCTCCCGACCCTTGTACCTTTTATCCCCACCGAGCCCGTCATGCCCGCCCCCTTTCATCATTCGCAAACCATTTCTGCCGTTGATCCCGAAATTTTCGCCGCGATTCAAAAAGAAAATCGCCGTCAGGAAGATCACATCGAGTTGATTGCTTCCGAGAACTACACCAGCCCGGCGGTGATGCAGGCGCAAGGCTCGCAGCTCACCAACAAATACGCCGAAGGCTATCCGGGCAAACGCTATTACGGCGGTTGCGAATTTGTCGACATGGTCGAGACGCTCGCGATTGATCGCGTGAAAAAATTGTTCGGTGCCGATGCACATGCGCAAGGTTATGCCGCCAACGTGCAGCCGAACTCGGGCTCGCAGGCCAATCAGGCGGTGTATTTTGCGTGCCTGAAACCGGGCGACACCATCCTCGGCATGAGCCTCGCGATGGGCGGGCATTTGACCCATGGTTCACCGGTGAACATGAGCGGCAAGTGGTTCAACATCGTCAGCTATGGTCTCAACGACAAAGAAGAAATCGATTACGATCAGGTCGAAAAACTGGCGCGCGAATCGAAGCCGAAACTGATTTTGGCGGGTGCGTCGGCGTACTCGCTGAAAATCGATTTTGAACGTTTTGCACGCATCGCCAAGGAAGTTGGTGCCGTGTTCATGGTCGATATGGCACATTACGCGGGGCTGATTGCGGCGGGGGTGTATCCGAACCCGATTCCGCATGCCGATGTGGTGACTTCAACCACCCACAAATCGCTACGCGGGCCGCGTGGCGGCATCATTCTCATGAAAACCGAGTTGGAAAAAGCGATCAACTCCGCGATCTTTCCCGGCATTCAGGGTGGGCCGTTGATGCACGTGATCGCGGCCAAAGCGGTCGCGTTCAAAGAGGCGCTGGAACCGGAGTTCAAGATTTATCAACAACAGGTTTTGAAGAACGCCGATGTACTTGCCAAAACGCTGATCAAGCGCGGCCTCAGAATCGTTTCCGGCCGCACCGAATCGCACGTGATGCTGGTTGATTTGCGCGCCAAGAAAATCAACGGCAAGGAAGCCGAAACCGCACTCGGGCTGGCGCACATCACGGTCAACAAAAATTCGATTCCGAATGACCCGGAAAAACCATTTGTCACCAGCGGTATCCGGCTCGGTTCACCGGCGATGACGACACGCGGTTTCAAGGAAGCCGAGGCGGAACTGACCGGCAATTTGATTGCAGACGTGTTCGACCATCCGCGTGATGATGCGAATATCGCCGCCGTGCGCGAAAAAGTTTCCGCACTGACCAAACGCTTTCCGGTTTACGCGGCTTGATTTTGCACACGGGCATTTAAAAATGAAATGTCCGTTCTGTAGCGCGCAGGAAACGCAGGTGATCGATTCGCGCGTCTCGGAAGAGGGCGACGTGGTGCGCCGCCGCCGCCGCTGCACGGTGTGCCACAAACGATTCACCACCTATGAAAATGCCGAACTGCGGATGCCGACGATCGTGAAATCGAACGGGCAGCGCGAGGATTTTTCGCGCACCAAGCTCGAAACCAGTTTTCATCGCGCGCTGCACAAGCGCCCGGTGGAGACCGCCAAGATGATGGAGGCCATCGAGCGCATCGAGCAGGCGGTGTTGAACGAAGC
>JANLQC010000632.1:0-8100 GCA_031367575.1 Betaproteobacteria bacterium
CGTGCAAATAAATGCTCATGTTCTTCGCGGGTGAAATCCTTGAATTGCAGAAAATGTCTCATGTGTTGCTCAAAACTACGCCGCCGCCTTGGTGGCTTGCGACAAGAATGATTTGATCACCGGCACAAGCCGCGAGACGATTTCGCGTGCTTCGGTTTCGTTGATGATCAGCGGTGGCAGCAGGCGGATCACACTGTCTTGCGTCACGTTGGTGAAGAGCCCGGTTTCGAGCGCCATGTTGACGATATCGCCACAGGGGCGATCAAGCTCGATGCCCATCATCAACCCCATGCCGCGAATTTCTTTGACGCCGGCAACACCTGCAAGCGCTTTTTGAAATTCGCCTTTCATGATCTCACCCATCTTGACCGCATTCGCGAGCAGCCCTTCTTCTTCCATGATTTCCAGCGTGTGCAATGCCGCGACCGACACCAGCGGGCCACCGCCAAAGGTGGTGCCGTGGTTGCCTGGTTTGAAAAGACCGGCGGCAACCCCTTTTGCGAGGCAGGCACCAATCGGCATGCCCGAGCCCAAGCCCTTCGCCAGCGGCATCACGTCCGGCACAATGCCCGCCCACTGATGCGCGAACCATTTTCCGGTGCGGCCGATGCCGGATTGCACTTCGTCGATCATTAGCAGCCATTGTTTTTGGGTGGTGATTTCCCGCAAGGCACAGAGGTAGTCCGCACGCGCGGACACGATGCCGCCCTCGCCTTGCACCACTTCGGTGAGCACCGCCACCACATCCTTGTTGTGCTGGGCAATGGCCCGAATCGCCTCGATATCGTTGTATGGCACACGGATAAAACCGGTCACGAGCGGCTCGAATCCCGCCTGCGCTTTGCGCGATCCCGTCGCGGCCAGCGTGGCGAGGGTGCGGCCATGCCACGCGCGTTCCATGACGATGATTTGCGGATTTGCAATGCCGCGTTGATGGCCGTAAAAACGTGCCAGCTTGATCGCGCATTCATTGGCTTCGGCACCCGAATTGCCGAAAAACACATTGTCCATGCCGGCCAGCGCGCAGAGTTTGTCGGCCAGTGCGGCTTGCTCGGGAATATTCACCAGATTGGAGGTGTGAATGATTTTCCCCGCTTGTTCGGTGATGGCTTTGACGAGCTTCGGATGGGCATGGCCCAAACCGGAAACGGCGATACCTGCGAGCGCATCCAGCAGTTTGCGGCCATCGATGGTGTAGAGCCACGCGCCTACGCCATGGGTAAATGCGACCGGCGCTGGTTTGTAGGTATTCATTTGATGCGGGGACTGCATGTTCGCCTCCATTACTTTGCGTCGGTGCGTCCGGCAGGCTGCATGAGCTACAAATGACAACGGCGGCCCGAAATGGTCGTCGGGGGCCGCCGCATCATGTCTATAAGCGCAAATATAGGGCAAACGAAGTTGCAGTGCAACATTTCCGGTCGCATGCTGGTTTGCGCTTCCGATTGCTGACAAATAACGGAACGCGGCCAACGTCGTTTTCGTGATCGGCGCATTGGCGAAAAGTAAACGTCCGCCCTTCGCGCGCGCAAAAGAAAACCGCCAATCCGGATCTTTCGATCACGCCCCGGACACCGGGGCTCGATTGGCGGTATGTCGTAGGCGGGCAACAGGCGTTGCCCTCTAGAGCATGGACGGGTGACTTACGCTTGCGCGGCGGTCTGACCTTTTGAGCCAAGTGCTTTGATCGCAGCGGAAAGACGGCTCTTGTGACGAGCAGCCTTGTTTTTGTGAATGATGTTCTTGTCGGCGATCGAATCAATCGTGGACGTGGACGATTTGAAGACTGCCTCAGCTTTGGCTTTGTCGCCGGCGGCAACGGCAGCGGCAACTTTCTTGATGGCCGTGCGCAATTCGGTGCGCTGCGACATGTTATGCGCGCGCTGCTTGACTGCTTGACGGGCGCGTTTAGCTGCTTGTTTGGTGTTTGCCATGATTTTTCCAGATTCTTGCAATGAATTTTGCGCGAAGCCTTGTATTATAGCGCACCGCAATAAAAAAGCAAACCCGCTGATTTTGCAGGCCTTTTACCCAATTTCCGCCGAAACCAGCCGCCCATGAATTTGCTGAAAGCCGCCGCATCCGTCTCCGCGATGACTTTGCTGTCGCGTATCACCGGGCTCATCCGCGAAATCATCGGTTTCAGCCTGTTTGGTGCCGGGGCCGGCATGGATGCCTTTCAGGTGGCGTGGCGAATTCCCAATCTGCTGCGGCGGTTGTTTGCCGAAGGTGCGTTCAGTCAGGCGTTCGTGCCGGTGTTTGCCGAATTCAAAGCCAAACGGGGTCTCGACGAAACACGGCGCCTTGCGGATCATGTGGCAAGCCTGTTGGCGATGGTGTTGTTTGTCGTGACCGCCATTGGCGTGATTGCCGCGCCGCTTATGGTCTACGCGCTGGCGTCCGGTTTTTCGGCGAGCGCGGATAAGTTCGAACTCACCACGCAATTGGTGCGAATCACGTTTCCATACATTTTTTTCATCTCGCTGGTTGCCTTGTCGGCCGGAATTCTCAATACGTTCAGCGCCTTCAAGACACCCGCGTTCACGCCGGTTCTGTTGAATTTGTGCGTGATTGCCGCCGCGTTGTTGATGGCGCCTCACGTCAATCCGCCGATCATGGCGCTGGCCTATGGCACGCTGGCGGGCGGTATCGTGCAACTCGCGTTTCAGATTCCGGCGCTTCGACGGGTGGGGATGCTGCCGAAGTTTTCATTTTCCGCGTGGCGATTCCGCAAAGACGAAGGCGTGGTTCGCATCTTGCAATTGATGGCACCGGCCATTCTGGGGGTCTCGGTTGCGCAGATTTCGTTGCTGTTGAATACGCAGATCGCGTCATTTTTGGCCGACGGTTCCGTATCCTGGCTGACGGCGGCGGATCGATTGATGGAGTTTCCCTCGGCGATGCTGGGCGTGGCATTGGGAACGGTGCTGCTGCCTTCGCTGATCCGATCCCATGCGCAACAAGATGCGCAGGAATTTTCCCGGCTGCTGGATTGGGGTCTTCGACTCACGCTGCTGCTGACATTGCCGGCCGCGCTCGCGTTGGCGATATTGGCAACGCCATTGATTTCAACACTGCTTCAGCATGGCGAATTTTCGGCGCGCGATGTATTGATGTCGCGTGCGGCGCTGGTGGCCTATGCGGTCGGTCTCACCGGCATCATTCTGGTGAAAATACTGGCGCCGGGTTTTTACGCGCGGCAAAACATCAGAACGCCGGTAAAAATCGCCGTCATCACGCTCGTCGTTACGCAGCTGTTCAATGCGATTTTCGTGCCGTTTTTCCAGCACGCCGGGCTGGCACTCTCGATCGGGCTGGGGGCGTGTGTCAACGCAGGCCTGTTGTATTACTACATCCGAAAACACGGCATCTTTACCCCGCAACCGGATTGGCTGGTATTTATTTTGAAGATTGCGGTGGCGTTGTATCTGATGGGTGGCGCGCTGTGGTGGGTTTCCGGCGCGGAACGCGATTGGCTGGCACTGGCGACCATGGCAAAGTGCCTGCGCCTCGCCTGGGTGATCGTGGTCGGTGCGGTGGTGTATTTTGCGGCCCTTTGGGCAATGGGTTTCCGGCCTCGTGATTTCGCCAAGCGTGGCGCGGCATGATGCGCCTTGCGTTCCATCGCACACTCATGCCTGTGGGCGATGGCGGCCTCGCACTCGCGATCGGCAATTTCGACGGCGTCCATCGTGGTCATCAAGCGATCCTGCTCGCCACCTGCGCCGCCGCACGCGAACATGCGCTTACACCTGCCGCCATGAGCTTTGAGCCTTTACCGCGCGAATATTTTGCCCGCGCGGGGCAGGGTTCACCCGCCGCGCCGGTGCGACTCATGAGCCTGACCGAGAAACTCGCCGCCTTTGCCAACGCCGGGATGCAACATGTCTTCGTGCCGAGATTTGACGCTGTCTTCGCCAGTCAATCGCCGGACGATTTCATCGCGCGTCTGGTCGCGATGCGGGTGCGCTGGTTGATGGTGGGCGAGGATTTTCGCTTCGGCAAGCGGCGCGCAGGGGACGTTGCGACCTTGCGTGCCGCCGGGCGGCAATCCGGGTTTACCGTCGAAATGATTGCCGATTTCGAGGAACAAGGCCAGCGCGTGTCATCAACCGGTGTGCGCGACGCGTTGGCGGCGGGTGCCTTCACCACTGCCGCCGCCATGCTCGGGCGCGCCTACACGATCACCGGCCGCGTACAGCATGGGCGCAAACTCGGTCGCACGCTGGGTTTTCCAACCGCCAATATTGCGCTTGGCCCGAAGGTGCGGCAATCGAAACCCGCGCTCGCCGGGGTGTTTGCGGTAAGATGTCGGCTTGTAACTCGCGGGCTCGAGGGAGTGGCGGGCAAGTTTGGAACGATCCTCAACGGGGTCGCCAATCTTGGTACCAATCCGGTGGTTTCATCTGAAAACCGCCCCCATTTGGAAGTCTTCCTCTTCGATTTCTCAGGTGACCTTTACGGCCAACGGCTGGAGGTCGCCTTCATCGAAAAAATCCGCGACGAACAAAACTTTTCGAGCCTTGATGCGCTCGTTGTGCAAATGCATGACGACACGCAGAAAGCCAAAAACCTGTTGCGGATGAATGAAGATGGACCAGAAAGTTGATTACAAGAAAACGTTGAATCTGCCCGATACGCCGTTCCCGATGCGCGGCGATCTCGCCAGACGCGAACCGCATTGGGTCGCTGAATGGCAACAGCGGAAGCTCTACCAAAAAATCCGCGCCGTTTCCAAAGGCCGGCCAAAATTCATTCTGCACGACGGCCCGCCGTACGCCAACGCGGCCATCCACATTGGCCATGCGGGCAACAAAATCCTGAAGGACATCGTCGTCAAGTCAAAGCAGCTGGCGGGTTTTGACGCAGTCTATGTGCCCGGCTGGGATTGTCACGGCATGCCGATCGAAATATTCGTCGAAAAGCAGCACGGCAAAAACCTGCCCACCGAAAAACTGATGACACTCGCCCGCGCCCATGCCGAATCACAGGTCGAATTGCAAATGGCGGATTTCATCCGGCTCGGCGTGATCGGCGATTGGGATCACCCGTACAAGACGATGAATTTTGCGACCGAGGCGGCGGAAATTCGCACGCTCGGCACACTGTTCGAGCGCGGCTATGTATACCGTGGTTTGAAGCCGGTAAATTGGTGTTTCGATTGCCAGTCTGCATTGGCCGAGGCGGAGGTTGAGTATGAAGAAAAAACGTCAATCGCCATCGATGTCGGATTTCCGGTGGTCGAGAGCGAACGCGCAAAATTGGCGGCAGCGTTTGGTCTCGGTGCGCTTTCCGAAGGCCCGGCATACGCGGTGATTTGGACCACCACGCCGTGGACGATTCCGGCCAATCAGGCGTTAAACGTTCACCCCGAGTTTTCATATGCATTGGTGGAGACCCCGCGCGGCACGCTGTTGCTCGCGGAAGAGCGTGTTGCGCAATGCCTCGCCACCTATGGCCTTGAAGGAAAAGTTCTCGCCACGACCAGAGGGCGTTCGCTGGAACGCATCGCGTTCAAACATCCGTTTTATGATCGCGACTCTGCGGTGTATCTGGGCGACTATGTCACCCTCGATACCGGCACCGGCATCGTCCATTCGTCGCCCGCCTACGGCGTGGACGATTTTGCCTCCTGCAAACGCTACGGCATGACCAATGTTGAAATTCTCAATCCGGTGATGGGCAATGGCCAATACGCGGCGTCGTTGCTGCTGTTCGGTGGCATGAATATCTGGAAAGCGCAGCCGGAAATCGTCAAGGCAATTGAGGTGGCCGGTTGCCTGTTTCATCAGAATCCGAAATACAAACACCCGTATCCGCACTGCTGGCGGCACAAAACACCGACGGTGTTTCGCGCGACCTCGCAGTGGTTTATCGGCATGGATATCAAAGGCAAAGGGGCCACTGTGACCTTGCGTGAGTTGGCGCTCGCCGCCATCGATGCCACAACTTTTTTTCCGGATTGGGGCAAGGCACGGCTGCACGGGATGATCGCTAAACGTCCCGACTGGTGCATTTCGCGGCAGCGCAAATGGGGCACGCCAATCCCGTTTTTTCTGCACAAGGAAACGCAGCAGCCGCATCCGCGCACCTTGGAATTGCTTGGGCAAGTGGCGGCGCGCGTGGAGAAAGATGGCATTGAAGTGTGGCAGCGCATCACCGCCGAAGAATTATTGGGCGCCGATGCCGCAAACTACGACAAAAGCAACGACACGCTCGATGTGTGGCTCGATTCCGGTGCCACGTTCAATACCGTGATGGCGACCACACCGGCGCTGGTGGCGCCGCCCACTGATGGCAAGCCCGCGCAGGCGGACATGTATCTGGAAGGCTCGGATCAACATCGCGGCTGGTTCCATTCTTCGCTGCTGGTCTCGTGCGCGGTCAACGGTCGCGCGCCGTACCAGAATCTGCTAACGCACGGTTTCACGGTGGATGCGCAGGGCAAGAAAATGTCCAAGTCGATGGGCAATGCCCTCGCGCCGCAAAAAATATCGGATACGTTGGGCGCGGAAATCCTGCGTCTTTGGATGGGTCTGACCGATTACTCCGGCGAGCTGTCGATCTCGGAAGAAATTCTCAAGCGCGTGGTGGAAAGCTATCGGCGCATTCGCAATACGCTGCGATTCTTGTTGGCGAATACGGCTGATTTCGATGTGGCGACCGAGGCGTTGCCGGTCGATGAGTGGATGGAGATTGATCGCTATGCGCTGGTGTTAACCGGCGAGCTGCAACAAAAAGTGCTGGCGCATTACGCGAAGTTTGAATTCCAGCCCGCCATGCAGGCAATCCAGAATTTCTGCTCGGAGGATTTGGGTGGGTTCTATCTTGATATTCTTAAAGACCGGCTATACACGACCCACGCAAAATCCCGACCGCGCCGGGCGGCGCAGACGGCGTTGCATCATATATTGCAAACATTGACGCGCTTGATCGCGCCGGTGTTGTCGTTCACGGCAGAGGAGATTTGGTCGGTGCTTCATAAAGAAGAAAACGACAGTGTGTTGCTGCATCAATTTCATCAATTGCCCGAAGTGCCTGGCGCAACGGAACTGGTTTCGCGCTGGTCTGCCATTCGCACCGTTCGCGCTGAAGTAATGAAGCATATCGAGGAAAAACGCGCGGCAGGGCTAATCGGCTCTTCACTGCAAGCGGAAATTAGCGCAACGGTCAGCATGAAGAATAAGGCGCTGCTGATGTCGCTTAAGGACGATCTGCGTTTCGTCATGATCACTTCTGCAGCGTCGCTCAATGAAGAAACCGACGAGGGCAAGAATGAAATCATCGTGACGCCGAGCGCCCATCCAAAATGCGAACGCTGCTGGCACTATCGCGCCGATGTTGGAGCAAATAGCGAGCACCCAACGATCTGTGGTCGCTGCGTGAGCAATCTTTTTGGCGTTGGCGAGGAACGGCTTTATGCATAGCGACATTTCCAGATTCCGCTGGCTGGCGTGGCTTTGGATTAGCGTGATCGTATTCGCCGTTGACCAAGCGACGAAGTACGCAATCTCCGCCCATTTGCAGTTTGGTGAATCGCGATTCATATTTTCCTGGTTCAACCTGGTGCTCGCGCACAACAAGGGTGCTGCGTTCAGTTTTCTGGCCAATGCCGGTGGCTGGCAGCGCGAGTTCTTTATCGTGCTGACATTGACGATTTCATTGGTGCTGATGTGGATGCTCAGAAACAATCACACCAATCGCGTGCTGGCAATCGCGCTGTCACTGGTGATCGGCGGCGCATTCGGCAATTTGTATGACCGCGTCCTTTATGGTCATGTGGTGGATTTCATACAATGGCATGTCGCGGGATACTACTGGCCGGCATTCAACGTGGCCGATTCCGCCATTTGCGTCGGTGCGGGATTGTTGATTTTCGATTCGTTTCGCAAGCCCGCTGATATTTCCGCCAACTCGGAAGCCAAGCAATAACCATCCAGCACCCGCAAAATTATCACAAACCCTAGCACTGGCGGGCTTTTACAGCCAATAATGTCTGGAAACCCGCGCCAATATTAGAGTTTTTATTTATCACTACCAACCTCAACGAAACGCCCCAAAATGATCGAATCCGATATTCTGCTCGCCAATCCACGCGGC
>JANLQC010000641.1:0-3008 GCA_031367575.1 Betaproteobacteria bacterium
ATTTAGTCAAGCTCAATACCAACGAGAACCCTTATGGCCCTAGCCCCCAAGTAATACGTGCCTTGCAGGCAGAAGCCGCAGAAAAATATCGATACCGCCAATGTGGCGTCGATGATCGCGCAGATAAAAGCGAAAACGAAATTGCCCATTGGTGTCGGCTTTGGCATTCGCGATGGCGAGACCGCGCGAAGGATCGCGGGCTTCGCCGATGCGGTGGTGATCGGTTCGCGCATCATCGAGGAAATCGAGACGGCAACGCCGGACACCGTGAATGCGCGGGTCAAATCGCTGGTGGCGGGCATTCGCGAGGCGATGGATAAATGAGCTGGTTCCGGAAACTGTTGCCGCCAAAAATAAAGTCCGCCAGCGCCACCCAAAAGAAGGCGGTGCCGGAAGGTCTTTGGAGCAAATGCCCTTCATGTCAGGCGACACTTTATTTCACCGATCTGGAAAACAACCAGCACGTTTGCCCGAAATGCAATTTTCACAACCGCATTTCCGCGCGTGTGAGGCTTGATCTGTTTTTCGATCCGGAAGGTCGCGCTGAAATCGGCAGCGAAGTGGTGCCGGTCGATACGCTCAAATTTCGCGACAGCAAAAAATATGTTGATCGTCTCGAAGACGCCGAAAAATCGACCGGCGAAACCGACGCGCTGGTGGTCATTCAGGGCACCGTGCGTGGCGTGCCGCTGATCGCCGCCGCGTTTGAATTCAATTTCATGGGCGGCTCGATGGGTTCGGTCGTCGGCGAGCGATTCTCGCGCGCGGTGGAAGCGTGTTCCGATGAAAAGCTGCCCTTCATTTGCTTTACCGCGACTGGCGGCGCCCGCATGCAGGAGGGCCTGCTGTCACTGATGCAGATGGCGAAGACGACGGCGGCATTGCACATGTTGTCGAAAGCGCGCCTGCCGTTCATTTCGGTATTGACCGATCCAACGATGGGTGGTGTGTCGGCGAGTTTCGCGTTTCTCGGTGACGTGGTGATTGCCGAACCCGGTGCCTTGATCGGTTTTGCCGGGCAGCGCGTCATCGAGCAGACGGTTCGCGAAACTTTGCCGGAAGGTTTTCAACGCGCCGAATTTTTGCTCGATAAAGGCGCGATCGATTTGATCGTCGATCGCCGCCAGATGCGTGAACGCGTCGCGCAATTGGTGACGCTATTGCAAAAAGAACCGTTGCCGGTTATATAGCGCCACCCAAGAATAATTGGCAAACACCAGCATTGGCGCGCCTTTCAGACGTAAAATGTCTGGAAACGCGCTTCCAGAACCAATCTACGCATTCCATTTACAAACAACATGCATCCGCTAGATACGCTCGACGCGCTCGACACTCTCCACGACTGGCTCGACTACATCGGTCGCCAGCATTCGGCCGAAATCGTCATGGGTCTGGATCGGGTGCGCGCCGTCTGGGAGCGGATGGAAAAACCGCAGGCACCGATCAACATTCTGACCGGCGGCACCAACGGAAAAGGCTCCACCTGCGCGATGCTGGAAGCGGTGTTGCACGCCGCCGGATACAAAACCGGTTTCTATTCGTCGCCACATCTGGTGCGCTACAACGAACGGGTTCGACTCGGTAAAAAAGACGCGAGCGACGCGCAATTGATCGCGTCCTTCGAGGCGGTGGAACAGGCGCGACTTGCGCATGCGGATTGCGCGACAATTCCGCTCACCTATTTCGAATTCGCCACCCTGTGCGCGCTGTGGATTTTTCAGCGCGAAGAAGTCGATGTTGCGATTCTCGAAGTGGGGCTCGGTGGCAGACTCGATGCGGTCAATGTCATCGACGCCGATGTGAGCATCGTCGTCAGCGTGGATCTCGATCATCAATCGTATCTTGGTGATACGCGTGAAAAAATCGGCTTCGAGAAGGCGCACATCTATCGCCAAAATCGCCCGGCCATTTTCGCGGATCGCGATCCGCCGCAATCACTCATCGACCACGCGCAAGCCATCGGTGCAGACATTCAGTTGCTTGATCGTGACTACCGTTATCTGGTGATGGACGGGCAATGGCAATTTTACGGCCGCAATGGCACCCGCCATTCGCTGCCGTTTCCGGCCTTGCGTGGTGCCTACCAGCTCAAGAATGCGTCGGCGGCGCTGGCCGCGCTGGAAGCGTTGCAGGATCGATTGCCGGTCTCGCAGGGACAGGTGAAACGCGGACTGCTGGAAGTCGAGTGGCCGGGCCGCTTGCAAGTGTTGCCGGGTCGCCCGGTCGTGGTGCTGGATGTTGCGCACAATCCCCATGCCGCGCGCGCGCTGAACGATGCCTTGGGCTCGATGGGCTTTCATCCCAATACCTTTGCCGTATTCGGCATGCTCAACGACAAGGATATCGACGCCGTCATTGACATCGTCAAGGGACGCATTGATTTCTGGTTTATCGCCGGGCTGGAGGCCACCGCCGGGCCGCGTGGTGCAACGGTCGATGCATTGGCGGCCAAGCTCGATGCACATGGTCTGGCGGGCTGCTATTCGCGCCATGCCAGAATTGCCAGCGCGTACGCCGCTGCGCGGGAGAAGGCGGGTGAGAATGATAGAATTCTCGTGTTCGGTTCGTTCCATACGGTTGCGGAAATCCTGCAGCTTGCCGAGCCGAACTGATCCCGGATTCCCGCCATGGCTGCCTCCAATTTTCACGAAGTTTCCGCCACCGAACTTGAACTGAAACGACGCGGCCGGCGGCGCCTGATTGGTGCCATCACCATCGGTCTGCTGGCAATTGTTTTTCTGCCGATGATTTTCGACCGCGAGCCCAGGCGCTCAGGCCAGCCGATGAAAACGCAGGATATTTCTGTATTGATTCCGGCAAAGGAAGGGCAGCCGCCATTGCCTGCGCCATCCGTGGCACCGGTGGTGGTGCCCGCTGCGCCGCCAACGGCGACGGCACCGCTCAGTACCGCTTCCATCGAACCACCGAGAGTGGCTGACGCAAAGCCGGGCAAGGTTGCTCCATCGGTGCCGGTCTCCGCTGCCATGGAAACCGCAAAAACGGCAAAC
>JANLQC010000657.1:0-1518 GCA_031367575.1 Betaproteobacteria bacterium
GCTTCGTGCTGGAAAAAGGCATGAAGGGATTGTCGGCACCAAAGATTGAAGGCAAATTTTCGTTGCGCGCCTCGATCACCGGCGAGATCGTGATGGATGAAGTTTTCGTGCCGGAAGAGAATCTGCTGCCGAACGTCAAAGGACTCAAAGGCCCGTTCGGTTGCCTGAACAAAGCGCGCTACGGCATTTCCTGGGGCGCATTGGGCGCGGCTGAATTTTGCTGGCACGCCGCGCGCCAGTACACGATGGATCGGATGATGTTCGGCAAGCCGCTGGCCGCGACGCAATTGATCCAGAAAAAACTCGCCGACATGCAGACCGAAATTACGCTCGGGTTACAAGGTTCGCTGCGCGTTGGGCGTCTGCTCGATGAAGGCCGCGCCACACCAGAAATGATTTCGCTGGTGAAGCGCAACAGTTGCGGAAAGTCGCTGGATATCGCCCGCATGGCGCGCGATATGCACGGCGGCAACGGCGTGGCCGACGAATACCACGTGATCCGCCATATGCTGAATCTGGAAGCGGTGAATACCTATGAGGGCACGCATGATGTCCATGCGTTGATACTCGGACGCGCGCAGACGGGATTGAATGCGTTTGGGTCGTAACGTTGGCCTTATGACAAAGAGTATCTGGTTCAATCAACCGACCCTTGCACAACTCAATCAGACGGGCGACTGTATGGTCGGCCATCTCGGCATCGAGTTCACCGAGATCGGTAACGACTATGTCCGCGCCCGCATGCCGGTGGACGCGCGTACCCTTCAGCCGTATGGCTTGTTGCACGGCGGTGCGTCAGTTACGTTGGCGGAAACGTTGGGCAGTACCGGTGCCATGATGAGTCTCGATGCGGCGCTTCAGTACGCGGTCGGGCTGGAGATCAATGCCAACCATGTGCGCGCCGTGAAAGCCGGTTGGGTGACGGGCACCGCGCGGCCACTGCATCGCGGCAAAACAACGCAGATCTGGGAAATCAGGATTGTTGATGACAGCGACAAACTGGTTTGCATTTCGCGCATTACGGTGGCAGTCCTCGACAGGAAATCTGCCGCATAGTCTGTGATGAAAAAATCGTTCGCGGTGCTGTGGGCACCTTACCGCGTATTCCTGCGGCTGCCGGATATTCCGGCCATGATCGCCAGCGCGTGGCTGGCAAGAATGCCGGTTGGCATGAACGCACTCGCCATATTGCTGTTCGAGCACGAAGCAATGGGAAATTTCAAGGCGGCGGGTTCGATTGTCGGCATATTTTTTGTCGCGATGGCGATTGCCGCACCGATACTCGGCAGGCTGGTCGACCGCATCGGTCCGCGGTCCCCGCTCATCGTGACCGGCATTTTGCATCCGCTCTTGTTGATCGCGTTGTATATCGCGACCACTCAGGGTGCCCACGTCACGGCGCTTCTGGTGATCGCCGCGGCTTGCGGATTCCTCGCCCCGCCGGTCACGATTCTCACCCGCACCACGTGGCGGCACCGGTTCAGCGATGACCACAATCGCAAGATGGCGTATTCAATT
>JANLQC010000668.1:0-5123 GCA_031367575.1 Betaproteobacteria bacterium
GTGAAAAGCCACCCATTCCCGTGATTCCATTTATCGTTGTTGCGACCCTGATGTTGTTGGTGGCGTTGGCCTTTGTGCTGGTGCCGCTTTTTCGCCAGCGCACGCCGGTGTCGGCAGCGGAATCGATCAAGTTATCCGACGCGGCCAGCAACGTCGCGGTGTTTCGCTCGGCCAAGCGCGAGATCGAGGACGAATTTTCGCGCGGGGTGATCAGCGCCGAAGAGCGCGATTCAGCGCTGAACGAACTTTCGCAACGCCTGATCGATGAGGTGCCCGCGGATCACGTCGCGCAAAATTCACCGACGTTCGCAGTATCGCCGCGTGCGCCAAGGTGGTTGATGGGCGTGTTGGGCGCATTGATTCCGCTGGCGGCGGTTTCGATTTACGCGACACTCGGCTCACCGCAGGCGTTGACCGGCGTTGCCACGGCAATCGCGGCTCAGCCGCACGCACCTGACGGCGCGACACCCGGCAATGCCGCACCAATTTCCGACAAACAAATACTGGCGATGGTCGAGACGCTGGCGGAAAAGATGCGCCAGAATCCGGGCGATCCAAAAGGCTGGGTGTTACTCGCGCGTTCACAGGGCGCGCTGGGGCGTTTCGCGGAATCGCTGGCGGCCTATGAGCGCGCGACGCAATTGTTGCCGACCGATGCGCAACTGTTTGCCGATTACGCGGATGTGGCGGTGATGTCGCAGGAGGGCCGCTTTGATGGCAAACCGGTTCTGTTGATCGCGCAGGCGTTGAAACTCGATCCGGCCAACATGAAGGCGCTGGCATTGGCGGCGACGGCGGATATGCGTCTGGGTAACCGCGATGGCGCGCTGAAAAAGTGGGAAAAATTGAAATCGTTGGTGGTGAAGGATTCCGAGGATTACCGGCAGGTGCAGTCAATCATCGCGGAAATCAACACCGGCAGATCGGCCATGGCGAGCAATGCAGCCGACGTGTCTGCTACGTCAAACGCATTGCCCGCACCCACCAAGCCCACCGCAAACAACGCCCCGGTCGCGTCCGCCAAACCCTCAGCAGCAGGTGGCGGCATTTCGCTATCCGGGCAAGTTTTGCTGGCACCGGAAGTCACCGCAAAACTCGCGCCCACCGATACACTGTTCGTCTACGCGCGCGCCAAGGAAGGGCCGCGCATGCCGCTGGCGATTTTGCGCGTTCCGGCGCCGAAGGCCGGTGAGTTTCCAAAGGCGTTTGAATTGACAGACGCGATGTCGATGGCACCGGGCATGACGCTTTCGTCGTTTCCGGAAGTGGTGATCGAAGCGCGGATTTCAAAATCGGGCAACGCGCAATTGCAGCCGGGTGATTTGTCGGGCGTGAGCGAGCCGGTCAAACCCGGTGCGCGCGCGATCATGGTCACCATTTCCAGGGTGGCCCCGTGAGTTTGGTGGCGACCGGGTTAACGCTTTCGCGTGGCCCGCGCCAGCTGTTCGCGGGGCTCACGTTTACACTGGTGCCGGGGCAGGCGTTGATGTTGCGCGGCGCCAATGGCAGCGGCAAGACCAGTCTGCTGCGGGTGCTGGCGGGCTTGACCGCCGCCGATAGCGGTGAGCTTCAATGGCATGGCGCGCGCTGGGTGCCGTTGTGCGCAGGTCAACGCGCGGCGGCACTTTATCTCGGCCACGCGAATGCATTGAAGGATGAATTGACGGCGGCGGAAAATCTGGCGGAGTTGTTGAGTTTCGATGGCGTCAACATCGAGCCGGACGCGCAGCGAAAATGCCTTGATCGGGTGGGCCTCGCCCATCGGCATCATCTGCAAGCGAGACGTTTGTCGCAGGGGCAAAAACGCCGCGTCGGGCTCGCCCGTCTGGCGCTCGCATCAAAGCCGCTTTGGTTGCTCGATGAACCGACCAATGCGCTCGATGCGGAGGGAGCGGCGCTGTTTACGAGTGTGGTTGCCGAACATCTGCGGCGTGGCGGCACGGCATGCATCGCGAGCCACCTGCCGATTGCAATCGACGCGCCCGTGAGTGAACTGGTGCTCGGTGATGTCGCAAAATGAACGTTATCGCCGCCGAAGCGATGAGTGGTGTCGCGGCCTCGCCGGAGCGCGCGGTGTGGCTCGCCGCCGCTCGCGATCTGCGATTGGGCCTGCGCTCGCGTGCCGAATTGGCGCAGGCGTTGATGTTTCTGGTGATCGTGGTGAGTCTGTTTCCACTCGCCGTCGGGCCGGAGTCGGCATTGCTAAAACGCATCGCGCCGGGCGTGGTGTGGGTGGCCGCATTGTTGTCGGTGCTGCTGACGTTGCCGCGCTTGTTCGCGGCCGATCATGCCGACGGCACGCTCGAACAATTGGTGATGTCGCCGTATCCGCTGCCACTGATTGCGGCCGGAAAAATGATCGCGCATTGGTTGATGAGCGGATTGCCGATTACGCTGATCGCGCCGTTGCTGGGTTTGCAATTTGGCCTGCAAGTGGACGAACTTCTGGTACTGGTGGCGGGTCTGATGTTGGGCACGCCGATTCTGTCGATGATCGGTGCCATCGGTGCCGCACTCACGCTGGGTGTGCGCGGCGGATCGATTCTGATGGCGTTGCTGGTGTTGCCGTTGTATGTGCCGGTGCTGATTTTCGGCGCGGGCGCGGTCGAGCAGGCGATGGTGTCGATCGATTACACGGCCAATTTGTCGCTGCTCGGCGCGGGCTTGTTGTTGGGTGCGCTGGCGGTGCCGTTCGCGGTCGCGGCGGCGTTGCGGATTTCGCTGGATTGAATGTCATGTTGAATATTTCAAAATGAATTTCTACCAATATTCCTCCCCGATCACGTTCTATCCTCTCGCCGGCAAGATGTGGCCCTACTTCGCCGCACTCGCGGCATTGCTGTGCGTGGCCGGCCTCTACATCGGCTTGATATTGTCACCCACCGATTTTCAGCAAGGCGAGGTCTATCGGGTCATTTTCATTCACGTGCCGGCGGCGTGGATGGGCATGTTCATTTATTTGGTGATGGCGGGTTATGGCGTGCTCGCGTTGACCCTGAATACGCGTTTATCCGCGATGATGATGGAAGCGTTGGCACCCACCGGTGCCATGTTCACCGCACTGGCATTATGGACGGGTGCCTTGTGGGGCAAGCCCACTTGGGGGACTTACTGGGTGTGGGACGCGCGCATGACGTCGACATTGATTCTGCTTTTTCTCTATGTCGGCTTCATCGCGTTGACCCACGCCATCGACGACAAACGCCGCGCCGACAAAGCGGGCGCATTGCTCGCCATCGTTGGCTCGGTCAATATCCCGATCATTTATTTTTCGGTGAAATGGTGGAATTCATTGCATCAGGGTTCCAGCGTTTCCCCGGTGATGGCACCGAAAATGGCCTCGATCATGTTGACCGGCATGCTGGTCATGACGCTCGCCTGCTGGATGTATACGATTGCGGTGTCGCTGGTGCGGGTGCGTGCAATCATTAACGAGCGCGACCAAGGCGCGTTGCCGATGGAAGGGGGCACCTGATGACTGTCGCGGAATTTTTTTCCATGGGCGGCCGTGGATTTTATGTATGGGGATCGTTCGGTGCCTTTGCGCTGATGGTGGCCATCGAGATTTTTCTGTTGCGGCAACGCGCCCGGCGCGCGACGCAAACAGACAATGGGAGCAATCAATGAAGTCCCGTTACAAACGATTCGCGTGGATCGCGCTCGGTCTGTTGGTGATTGCGGTGGCAACCACGCTGGTGCTGCGCGCATTCAATTCCAACATCGTGTTTTTCTTCACGCCCAGCGAAGTGGCCGAAAAAAAATCGCCGCAGGATCGCGCGTTTCGTCTCGGCGGCTTGGTGACGGCGGGCAGCGTTAAACGCAACGCTGATGGATTAACAGTAAATTTTGATGTGACCGATACCGCAAGAACCATTCCCGTGACCTTCACCGGCATTCTTCCCGATCTTTTCAAAGAGGGAAAAGGTGTGGTTGCGCAGGGAAAAATGGGTGCGGATGGCACCTTCCGCGCGAGCGAAGTGCTCGCCAAGCACGATGAGAATTACATGCCGCCCGAAGCTGCGGAAGCACTAAAAAAAGCCGGGCATCCAATTGAAGGCAAGGTATTCGCCGGACAAAAAGCGGTGGTCACGCAGGTGCCGAAATGACCGAAAGGTGAGCCACAGATGAACACGGATGAACACAGATATTTGATGCGCAGTATGCTCGGCAGCGCGGCGATTTCGCACCGCCGTGGCAATGTTATTTGGGAGCTTGCAAACGCCGTCTTTCATCTGCGTTCAGCCGTGTTCATCTGGGGCCAATTTATTGCTCCCAATTCCAAACGGACCACTCCATGATCCCCGAACTCGGCCAATTCTCGCTCATCCTGGCGCTTTGCCTCGCCGTCACCATGGGCATTGTGCCGATGGCCGGCGCTTTTCGAAAAAACACGCGCCTGATGTCGCTCGCGCGGCCATTGGCGCACGGCCAATTTGTGTTCGTTGTGTTCGCATTCGGTTGCCTGATTTACTCTTTTGTCACCAGCGATTTCTCGGTGCAGAACGTCGCGGCAAATTCGAACACCAAATTGCCGGTTTACTATCGCGTCACCGCGTCGTGGGGTTCGCATGAAGGCTCGCTGTTGTTGTGGCTGCTGATGCTCTCCGGCTGGACCTTTGCCGTGTCGATTTTCAGCCGCAATTTGCCGCTGGAAGTAATCTCGCGCGTGCTTGCGGTGTTGGGACTGATTGCGGTTGGTTTTTATTTGTTCATGCTGATCACCTCGAACCCGTTTGATCGCCTGATTCCGGCCGCCATCGAGGGGCGCGATTTGAATCCGCTGTTGCAGGATCCCGGCATGATTTATCACCCGCCGATGCTGTACATGGGTTACGTTGGTTTCTCGGTGGCGTTCGCGTTCGCGGTCGCAGCATTGATTGGTGGCCAGCTCGATGCCACATGGGCGCGCTGGTCGCGGCCGTGGACGACGGCCGCGTGGTGCTTTCTCACCGTTGGTATCGCATTGGGTTCGGCGTGGGCGTATTACGAATTGGGCTGGGGCGGCTGGTGGTTTTGGGATCCGGTGGAGAACGCGTCGTTCATGCCGTGGCTGGTCGGCACCGCGTTGATTCATTCGCTGGCGGTCACCGAGAAGCGCGGCATTTTCAAAAGCTGGACGGTGC
>JANLQC010000676.1:0-2619 GCA_031367575.1 Betaproteobacteria bacterium
CGGCGGCGATTGGCACCCCCGCCCCCGCCCCTGTCCCCTTCCCTGAACCCACCCGCCCCCCACCGGTCGCCGTGCAACTTGACACGATGCCGATTCTCGATATCGAGCAACTCGAGGATCTGCGTTACCTCACGCCGACCACCGATGATGCCCGCGGCAATGCAGATGACGCACCAGACCCGATCGGCAATTTGATCCGCCTCTTTCAAAGCAAGGCGCTGGAGCGCATGAACCTGATGGAAGGGATGCTCGCGCGCAGTGATTGGCACCACCTCGCGGAAACATCGCACAGCCTGCGCGGCGCGTCCGCAAGCATGGGGTTCCCGCGGGTCGCCGTGTTATGCAAGGACCTGGAAAACGGGGCGCGGGCGCTCGAGCATGGGCACGCAGTTGCAGGCGCGCGTATGCCTGCGCCGGAAGAACTTTCGATATTGCTTGGGCAAATAAAATCCCGGTACGCCGAAGCGGAGCGCGCGATGCAGGATTGGATTGCCGACAATCCGGATTTGAACATCAACACCAATCGCATCGGTTAAGTCCTTGATCGCGGCCCGGGCCAGGCGTCTTCCGCATTGCGGATAACGCCAGCAATTGTCACCATCGGATAACGGGGTCGTGGATTAGAATTCATCAACCCTTCGCGCGCGAGACCATTTTCATGGCATTCATTTTTTACCTCACCCATATTCACATCGGCACCGATACACTCACCCAACTCAAAAGTGAATGTGAGCGCGTCGGTATCCGCCATCCGCTTATAGTTTCTGATAAAGGCGTGGTGGCGGCCGGCATTGTGGATCGCGTCAACGCCGTTGTCGCGGACATGCCTGCAACGCGGTTCGATGACACGCCTTCAAACCCGACCGAAGCGATGGTTCGTCGTGCGGCGGACTTGTACCGTGAGGCAAATTGCGACGGGTTAATTGCGGTCGGCGGCGGTTCATCAATTGATCTGGCCAAGGGCGTTGCGATCCTCGCCACCCATCCGGGTGAATTGAAAACCTACGCGACCATTGAAGGCGGCAGCGCACGCATCACCGATGCGTGCGCGCCGCTGATCGCCATTCCCACCACGGCGGGCACCGGCAGTGAAGTGGCGCGCGGCGCGATTGTCATCATCAACGATGGCCGCAAACTTGGCTTTCATTCATGGCATCTGCTGCCGCGCTCCGCCATTTGCGATCCGCTACTCACACTCGGCCTGCCGCCGTATCTGACTGCCGCCACCGGCATGGACGCGATCGCACATTGCATCGAGACTTTTCTCTCCGCCGCGTTCAATCCGCCGGCCGATGGCATCGCGCTCGATGGCCTTGAGCGCGCCTGGTCCAGTATTGAGACCGCCACGCGCGATGGTGCCAACATCGAAGCACGCCTCAACATGATGAGCGCCTCGATGCAAGGCGCGATGGCGTTCCAGAAAGGGTTGGGGGCGGTGCATTCGCTGTCGCATCCGCTCGGCGGCCTGAAGATCGATGGCAACACCGGACTGCATCACGGCACCCTGAATGCGCTGGTGATGCCGGCCGTATTGCGCTTCAACGCTTCCGCGCCATCGGTGATCAAGGAAAACAAAATGGCCCGCCTGAAACGCGCAATGCAGATCGACAATGCCGAGGATATCGCCGAGGCCGTCACCGCGATGTGCGTGCGACTCGGTTTGCCGGCAGGCCTGTCACAGATGGGAGTGAAGAGAGAAATGTTTGATGCGGTGATCAAAGGTGCGCTGGTCGATCACTGCCACAAAACCAATCCGCGCGAAGCCACGGCGGACGATTATCGGCGAATGTTGGAGGAATCCTTTTAGGCGAACACAAGCACCGCCGATTCGCACCCCGTTCAACGAAGTATTTCCAATTGATCGCGTTGCCCAAAAAAATGCCCGATCCCTTTGGGGGAATCGGGCAAACCGCTCTCGGAGGAGAAATGCGAGGGAATGAACCTTCGCACCTCAACATAAGCACTTGCCGTGCCACATCGATGTGCTGCAATTATTCTTTTCAATTCAGGGATTAACCACTCGACACTTACTTGCGCCATTGCACCAAATTGGTCATTGGCGCAGTGCAAACGCGCCGTATCGGCGCATGCCGAAACTATTTCTTCACTTCCGATTGCCAATGCTTGCGGTACTTTCCGGGTATTGGCCGAAAGAAATCGAGAATTATTTCCATGTCGCTTTCAACATCACCGCTGGTACTCAGCAGCGGCCCGAAACCGACCACCTTGTGCAAGAAGTCGAAGTAAACGAGTTGCACCGGCACGTTTGCCGCATGTGCAATATGCAAAAACCCGGTCTTGAAACCGCGATCAAGTTGACGTGTGCCTTCCGGCGCAATCGCCAGCACCATGCGCGACGCCGCATTGAACGCCGCGACCGATTCGCCAACAATGCCGTGCGGCTGCGAACGATCAACGGGAATGCCACCGATGGATCGCATCCAGCGCCCAAACCAGCCGCGAAACAACGTATGTTTGCCGAGGAACGAAAGCCTCACATCGAGCGCCCACAACGACATGACGCCGACGACAAAATCCCAGTTGCTGGTGTGCGGCGCCACCGCGATGACGAGTTTGGGAACGTCCGCCAATGCGCCTTCAAGCCGCCAGCCGGACAAT
>JANLQC010000015.1:0-3000 GCA_031367575.1 Betaproteobacteria bacterium
CGCATGCCGCCGGAAAATTGGTGCGGATACGCGCGCAGGCGCTCGTCTGGCGAGGGAATGCCGACTTGTGAAAGTGCGGCGCGACAGCGTTCGCGTGCCGCATCCCGCGAAATTTTTTCATGCGCGCTGATGGCTTCCATCATTTGCGTATCGATGCGCAACACCGGATTCAGGGTCATCATCGGATCCTGAAAAATCATCGCGACACGGTTGCCGCGCAATCCACGCCACTGTTCATTCTGGTAGGCCGTCACGTCCACGCCATTCAGCACAATGCGGCCATCGACCACGCGCCCCGGCGGATCAATCAAGCCCATGATCGAATAACCGGTCATCGATTTTCCTGAACCCGATTCACCGACCAGCCCTAAAATTTTCCCGCGCCCGATCGAAAATGAAACGTCATCCACCGCCTTCACCACACCGGCCTTGGTGAAAAAATGGGTGCGCAGGTTGTCGATTTGCAGAACGGTTGTCATCGACAGTCGCTCCCGTGAAACGAGGCAAAACACCAGCACTGGCGCGCCTTTCCGGCTGGTTTTGCGCGGAACACCGCGCCAGTGCTAGAGTTTACCAGTTTCACAATGTTGGTCACAGCCTCGTTCCGGCCCCCGACTAGAGCATGCGAGGGCAGGCTACGGCGGGGAACCAGTCCATTCCAATATTCCGGACGGGTGGGCGGACTGGATTCCGGCCTTCGCCGGAATGACGAAATGCGGATAATTTGGGTTGTTCCGAATGCGATCATCATTTCTTCAGCCGCGGATTCAACACATCGCGCAATTGATCCGCGACCAGATTGATCGACATGATCGTCATCAACAGCGCCAGCCCCGGGTAAAAACTGATCCAGTATTTCCCGCTCATCAAATAGGTGAATCCGTTGGAAATCAGCAGCCCCAATGAAGGCTCGGTAATCGGCAATCCCAATCCCAGAAACGACAGTGTCGCTTCCAGCGAAATCGCGTGCGCCACCTGCACCGTTGCCACCACGATCAACGGCGGCAGGCAATTGGGCAACAGATGGCGAAACAAAATGCGCGGCTTTGAAAGCGATAACACCCGCGCCGCATCGACATATTCTTTTTGCATTTCCACCAATGCGGACGCACGCACGGTGCGCGCGTAATACGCCCATTGCACGGTGATGAGCGCAATGATGACCTTGTCCACACCTTGGCCGAACACCGCGAGCAAAATCAGCGCGAGCAAAATCGCCGGGAATGACAATTGAATATCGACCACCCGCATGATCAGCGTATCCACCCAACCGCCGAAGTATGCCGCCATCAACCCAAAGCAAAGACCGATGGCCACCGCGACGATGGTGCTGGCTACCCCGACGCCGAGCGAAATGCGCAGTCCATAAAAAATCGCGGACAGCATGTCGCGGCCCTGATCGTCGGTACCCAGCAAATAGGTTTTATCGGCAGGCGATTTTTCGCCGGGTGCCAACTTGCTGTCCATCAAATCGATCTCGGCAAGATCGTACGGATTCTGTGGCGAGATGAACGGCGCAAAGATCGCGATGGCGACCACCAGCAACAACATCGCGAGGCCGATCAGTGCGAGTTTTGATTCTGCAAATTCGCTCCAAATGCGGCGCAGCGGCGTTTCTTCCGGCGTCGACAGGCGGGTGGTCAGTGTGTGAGTTTGCATCTCAGTGCCCTGCCCCCGACGCCTGTCCCAACCGTACCCGGGGATCAAGCAGCGAATACAAAATATCGACGACGAAATTGATCACGACAAACAGCATCACAATCACCATCAAGTAGGCAACGATTACCGGACGGTCGAGCTGGTTGATCGAGTCGATCAACAGTTTTCCGGTACCCGGCCACGCGAAAATCGATTCGGTGACAATGGCAAACGCGATCACCGAACCGAACTCAAGACCGATCACGGTCACAATCGGGATCATGATGTTTTTCAACACATGCACACCGATCACACGCGATTGCGATAGGCCTTTTGCGCGCGCAAATTTCACATAGTCCTGCAACAATGCCTCGCGCGTTTGCGCGCGCGTGAGACGGATAAGCAGCGAGAATTTGAACAGCGCCAAATTGAGCGCCGGCATGAACAAATGTGTGATGCCGTCCCAAGTGAGAAAGCTCACCTGCACGCCCAGCAAACTCACGGTCTCACCACGCCCGCTGGAAGGCAGCCAGCCGAGCGTCACGGAAAAAAACATGATCAACACCAGCCCCACCCAAAACGTCGGCAGCGAAAAGCCGACGATGGATCCGGCCATGATGCTGCGGCCGATAAATCCATCGGGCTTCAATCCCGCGATCAAACCCAGCGGAATGCCGAGGGAAACCGCCATTACCATCGCCACCAGCGCCAACTCGATGGTCGCGGACATTTTGGTCAGAATCAATTCCAGCGCGGGCACGCCAAACACGAACGAGCGCCCAAGATCACCGGAAAGTGCGCCCTTGAGAAACGCGAAAAACTGCACGTACAACGGTTTATCCAGCCCCAACGCGACCGTCGCGCGCATTCGTTCGACTTCGTCGGCCTGCGGATTGACCAGCAATTCGATCGGGTTGCCGATTGCGAATACGCCAAGAAAAACGAGCATTGCCATCACCAGCAAAACAAAGCCGGATTGGGTCAGGCGGCGAAGGGTGTAGGCGAACATCGGTGGGTTTGGCGGCGGCGAAAGTCCGCAACGGATAAGTGAATGGAAAAATCAGCGCAGCGAAAAATTGGCAATGAAACCGCGTTGATGTGCAGCCGTTATGTTAATCGTTTCAATGGCGGCCTCCGGCCGGCAACACCGAAAGGCACACCGATCATCGGCGAATCATCGATGGCGAACCGCTATCTCAACGCCGGACACGGTGCGCTCGGCTGGACGCTTTCCCTTGGTTGCGCGAAAGTGGTCAGTGACCTCCATGTCACTCGGTTAAGCGCGTGGTGCCAGTTCCGTAGGATGGGTGGAGCGCAGCGATACCCATCTTGGCCCCTCGCAAGAACGATGGGTATCGCTGC
>JANLQC010000016.1:0-1501 GCA_031367575.1 Betaproteobacteria bacterium
GCAGCGATACCCATAATGGCTGCACAGAATTGATGGGTATCGCTGCGCTCCACCCATCCTGCAAGTTTGAAATTTGGAACCGGCAGGCCACGACTCCGCCACCCCGCGCTATACTTTTACCCCGCTGCCGCCAATCTCAAGGCGGCTTGTTGAAAGGCTGTTTCAATTGCCGCGTTGCGCAATGCGAAGCACTTCCCTTTTTGCAGGGGGATTAGGGGAGATTTTCGGTCGGCGATACGATGCGAGCGCCCTAAATCCCCCTCAATCCCCCTTTAAAAAGGGGGAAGCTTGGTGAGGCGACACGGCAAAATGGACGCAATTTTTTTGATGAAACTGATAAGTCCCCAAATGACCCCCAGCACCACCCCCAACGACGCCGTCCGCGTCAGCAATCTCAGCTTTGAGTACCCCGGCGTTCGCGCGCTGGATGATGTCAGTTTCACGGTGCCGCGCGGCAGCGTGACCGCGCTGGTGGGGCCGAATGGCGCGGGTAAAACCACGTTGCTGCGTTGCATGGCGGCATTGGATCAACCGCTCGACGGTGCGATCGAGGTGGAAGGCATCGATGTACTGGAACATCCGCGCGAATGCCATCGCCGCATCGGCTTTCTCTCGGATTTTTTCGGTCTTTATGGTGCGCTGACGGTGCGCCAATGCTTGTCGTACGCCGCCGCCTCGCAAGGCATGGCCGATGGCGGAATCGATCACGCCGTCACCAATGCCGCCGCGCGCCTCAATCTGATGCCGAAACTTGATGCGCTCACGGATAATTTGTCGCGTGGCCAACGCCAGCGCGTCGCCATCGGTCAGGCGCTGATTCATTCACCGGCCTTGCTGATTCTCGATGAACCGGCTTCGGGCTTGGATCCCGAAGCGCGCCATGAACTCGCCGGCTTGTTCCAGCATTTGCGCGAGTCCGGCATGACGCTGATTGTCTCGTCGCACATTCTTGCCGAACTCGATGAATACTCGACGCACATGCTGGTGATGCGCGGCGGGCGCATTGTTGAAAGTCGCGCACTGGGTGAATCCGGTTTATCGGTCAGGCGCATTCGGGTGAGGGTGGTTTTGGATACGGCGGGCAGCGATGGCGTTGAATTGAGCGAGCTTGTTGGCACCGTGATCATGCCGCTTGCCGATATTGAAATGCAGCGTTGCGATGGCCAAAATGGCGAGATTGTTTTTTCGCTGCCCGCCGATCAAAGCGCACGCGTGTCGCTGTTGCGCGCACTCGTCAATGCACAAATACCGGTAATCACATTTACCGACGAACGTGAAAACCTGCACGAATCCTATCTGCGCACGATGCAATCGGCGCCGTTGAGCCGAACGGGCGCATCATGAATCCTGAACTGCGGCGCAATCTCTGGCTGGAAATTACCACGCACCGATTGCTGGCGATGCCGGTCGTGCTGGGCCTCGCTTTTCTGGCGCTCGCGGCAATTGATAAACCGAACGCGGCCGAACATGTCGGCTGGCTCGGGCTCGGCGGTTTCGTGGT
>JANLQC010000100.1:0-6008 GCA_031367575.1 Betaproteobacteria bacterium
TTCAAGGAGGGATGGGTATGCGTTCAGGACGAAGGCGCGCAACACGCCGCCCGTTTGTTGGCACCCGCCAACGGCATGCGCGTGCTGGATGCGTGTGCCGCACCCGGGGGCAAGGCTGGACACTTGCTCGAATTGTTCGACATCGAGCTGACCGCACTCGACAGCGACAAACGCCGCCTCGCACGCGTCGCCGACAATCTGGACCGGCTGGGGCTCAGCGCAACATTGAAAGTGGCCGACGCGTCCCTGCCCGACAATTGGTGGGACAAGAAAGCGTTCGACCGCATCCTGCTCGACGTGCCGTGCTCCGGAACCGGAGTCGTGCGGCGGCACCCTGACATCAAATGGATACGGCGCGAAGCCGACATTTATGCTTTCGCCCGCCAGCAATCCCGGCTGTTGACCGCGCTATGGAGTTGCCTTGCCAATGGTGGTAGATTGCTATATGCCACTTGCTCGATTTTTCATCTGGAAAATCACGGGATTATCGAGCAATTCAAGCGAAAAACACCCAATGTGCGGCAACTGCCGCTTCAGCCGCTGTTGCCGCCTTTGCCACAAATGCCACATATGTCTCAAACAACGGCGCAGGTCGGTGCCCTGACATCGGAATTTCAGGAAGGCCAACTTCTCCCCGATGATTTTCACGACGGATTTTATTACGCGCTTCTGGAGAAGACGGGTTAAGCAACCGCCGCAGGTCGTTTGGCTTTGTGCCTGCACGCTATTGGCGATACTCGTGTTTTTGCCAGCGGTGGCGTGCGCCCAAAGTGCATCGGTTACCAATGCGAAACTCGATTTCACCGAAGACGGCTATCAACTCAACGCGGACTTCGAACTCCAGCTCACCACCGGCATGCAAGAAGCGGTGCGCAAAGGCGTGCCACTCTATTTTGTAGCCGAATTCCAGCTCACGCGCGGTCGCTGGTATTGGCTCGATCAGAGTGTTATCTCTGCCAACCGTGACCGGCGTGTCTCGTATGCGCCATTGACCGATCAATACCGGGTTGCCGTTTCCGGCATTTCGCAGAACGTCACCACCTTCGACGATGTCCGAAGGGTGCTGTCGCGGATTCGGTCATGGACGGTGGCCGAGAAAGGCCAACTTAGACCGGGCGAGAAGTACGAGGCGGCGCTGCGTTTCCGGCTCGATACCTCGCAACTACCGAAACCGTTCCAGTTGAACGTGATCACGTCCAAGGAATGGAGCCTCGCCTCCGACTGGCATCGCTGGAGCGTCACGCCATGATCCGTGCCGTCATCTTTGCCTGTGTCGCGCTTGGCGTTGCCCTGATTGCGATGATGTTCCGCGCAAGCAGCAACAATGCCGTCTTCAGCGAGCATTACCCCTGGTTGTTCGGTGTCGGCATCGCGTTGACGGTTGGGTTGCTCGGATTGATTGGCTATCAAATTTATTCGCTTTGGCGAAAACTCAAGAACCGTGTTTTCGGTGCCAAGCTTGCGCTTCGCTTGATGGCGGTATTTGCGTTGATGGCGGTCATTCCCGGCGGCTTGGTGTACACGATTTCGGTGCAATTTTTGAATCGGTCTATCGACTCCTGGTTCGACGTCCCGGTGGACAAGGCATTCGAGGGCGCGCTCAGCCTTGGCAAGACCGCACTTGAAAGCTCGCTCAATGAGCTCGCCCGCAAGGGACGCGAAGCGTCGGTTCGCCTCGCGGAATCCAGCGCCGATGAAGCAGAGGATTTGCAAGAGCTGCGCAGCCGTTACGGCTTTGAGGAAATGACCCTGCTCGCCGCCGATGGCCGTCTGGTCGCCATGGCCGGCTCACGCGCGCGGCTGTTCGCTGACAAGCCCACGCCGCCGGAAATGAAGGAGACATTGCAGAAAGCAGCCGTCAAAGTGGCGGAATCGCTCTCCGACAAGGTGTTGTACTTGCGGGTGGTATTGCCGGTCTCGCCACGGGCAACATTTAACGCGCCGCAGGTGCTGCAAGTGGTGCAAGCCGCACCCAAGAATATCGCCGCCGACGCACAGAGTGTCGAAGCCGGGATACGCGATTATCAGCAACTCGGCTTCCAGCGCCAGGGACTCAAACAGCTATTTGAATTGACGCTGACGCTGGCGATGTTGCTCACGCTGCTATCGGCGATCTCCCTGTCGTTTTTGCTTTCGGAGCGACTATCGGCGCCACTCTCGGCGCTGGCGGAATCGACGCGCGCCATCGCAAAAGGCGATTTCACCAAACTAAACCCGGTGAAGAGCCGCGATGAATTTGGCGTACTCACGCAATCCTTCAACACCATGACGCGCCAATTGGCCGAGGCTTCCGAGATTGTCGCGCGCAAACAGCAGGAACTGGAGCACGGCAAGACTTATCTCGAATCGATTCTCGGCAATCTCACCTCGGGCGTGCTGACACTCGACGAGCGCTTGTACGTAAAGACCATCAATCGCAACGCCGAAGAGATGCTGGGGTTCACCCATCAGGCGTTGAAAGGCAGCAAGATGCCGGAATGGGCTGCGGTATTTCCGGAGTCGGCACCACTGATTGAAGATCTGTGCGCGCAATTGCTGATTCCGCGCGACAAACCCTGGGAACGCCAGCTCAGTTATGAAAGCCCGAATGGCGCGCGCACGTTGCTGGTGCGCGGCACCAAGCTTCCCGCAAGCATTGAGTCGGGCTTTGTGCTGGTGATCGACGACATCACCAACCTCATTCAGGCGCAGCGCAACGCGGCCTGGGGAGAAGTCGCGCGGCGGCTCGCCCACGAAATCAAGAATCCATTGACGCCGATTCAACTTTCCGCCGAGCGCCTGCAACACAAGCTCGCGGGAAAATTGCCGGCGGCGGAACAGGAAATTCTGCTGCGCTCAACCAACACCATCGTCGCACAGGTCGGCGCGCTTAAAGGCATGGTCGACGATTTCAGTTTGTATTCACGAAGTTCGCGGCTGGTTGCCGCCGAGGTTTCGCTCAACGAACTCATTCGTGACGTGCTGATCCTCTACGAGTCGATGGGGGTGGCCATCGACCTCAATCTGGATGCGGGACTGCCAAACATTCTTGCCGACGCCTCGCTGCTGCGCCAGGTCTTGCACAATCTGGTGCAAAACGCGCTCGACGCGATGACCGGCGTCGAGGGCGCGCGCATGAAAATCGACACCCATGCCGCCGACGGCAACGCGCATCTGGTGGTGGAAGACAACGGCAGCGGCGTGCGCGACGGCATGCTCACGCGCATTTTCGAGCCCTATGTGACGACCAAGCCGAAAGGTACCGGGCTCGGGCTCGCGATTGTCAAAAAAATTGTCGATGAACATGGCGGCAGCGTGGCAATCGCGAACGTGAAACCGCGCGGTGCGCGGGTCGAAATTGCGCTGCCGATCATGGCCGAACGATCAATGGATTCAACGTCTGGGCCGGATCGCACGGCATGACACTTGCACGTATGATGAAAGCAGCACAGGAGCCAGCATGACAGCAAATAATATTTTGGTCGTTGACGACGAAATCGGCATTCGCGAATTGTTGTCCGAAATCCTCAAGGACGAGGGCTACAACGTGAGAGTCGCCGAGAACGCGGCCGCGGCGCGGGCGCAACGGCGCGAGGCGCGGCCCGATCTGGTGCTGCTCGATATCTGGATGCCGGATATGGACGGCATTTCACTGCTCAAAGAATGGGCGGTGTCGGGCCAATTGACGATGCCGGTGGTGATGATGTCCGGGCACGGCACCATCGAATCGGCGATCGAAGCGACGCGCATCGGTGCCTTCGATTTCCTCGAAAAACCGATCAGCCTGCCCAAGCTGGTGGCCACCGTCGGCAAGGCACTGGCGGGCGGCAGGGCGCAACCCAAGGCCGGATTGGTGTTCGCCCATCTTGGCCGCGCCAAGGTGATTGTCGAGTTGCGCCAGCGCCTGGAGCAGGTCGGGCGGTTGAAAAACCCGCTGTTGCTCACCGGTGAAGCGGGCTGCGGATTTGAATTGATTGCGCGCATGGTGCATCAGCGCAACACCGCGTGGATCTCATTGCCCGACCACGCCTGGCTCGCGGAAAATCCGTTCGCGCCGCTCACCGACGCGCGCGACGGCGTATTGTTTATCGATCAGGTGGAACGCCTGAACAGGAATGAGCAAAAAGGCCTGTTGCAATTGATCGGCAAACTCGACAAGTTCAACGTGCGATTGGTCGCGGCCAGTGCGCAGCCGCTGTTGCCGCTGGCGGAAAGTGGCGAATTCGATAGCGCGCTGCTCACCCAACTGGGCGGTGTCACGCTCAGAATTCCGAGCCTGCGCGACCATCCGGAAGATATTCCTGAGCTGGCCAACACGATTTTGATGCAAATGGTCGAAGCCAACGAATGCCCGCTGCGGCAAATGAGCGTTGGTGCGTTGAACGCGCTGCGAAACCTCGATTGGCCCGGCAATTTACCGGTGCTGCAAAACGCGGTGAAAACACTGGCGCTCACCAGCCTCAACAGTGAAATCACGGTCGAGGATGTTGCGCGCATCTCGCGCGAATTCGGGCTTGACCATACCGACAGCCACAGCGCACATTCTCGCGTCCCCTTCGATCTGCCGCTGCGTGAAGCGCGCGAACGATTCGAGTACCAGTATTTTCTGCACCACATCCGGCGCGAGGAAGGCAACATGTCGCGGGTGGCCGACAAGGTCGGATTGGAGCGCACCCACCTTTACCGCAAGCTAAAGCAGTTGGGTATTCGGCCGTCGGCGAAAGGTGAAGAAACGCCGCATTGAGGCGACATCAATGCGGCATAAAAGCGGCTTAACAGCACGTCAGGTGCGCCGCCATGTTCACGGAAAAGTCATTCAATCCGCCCAATGCGAACCGCCGTCAGCCCTGGCTTCACATGCACCAATGTCGGCATGATAAGCACACAGTCGTCATACGGGGCGAGTACCGGCTGGCCGGCGTTGTGCGCGATCAGATCACCTTTTTTTGCCACGATGGAGAGTCCCTTGAGGCCATCGGCAAACTGATAATCCAGGGTGGCGGCAAGCAGGGCCTCGGTGATGCGCACCACTTTTTGTGGCGGCAGTGGCGTGCGATCAATTTCCGCCGCCGCCAGTTCATGGTCGACCACGTCGAGTGCCCGCAACAATCGCCAGGTGGTTTGCCAGGCGAGCGACTCACTGGCGCGCTCCCAGTGCTGGCCGCACTCGACCAGCAACGCCGCCTTCGCCGATAACGGATCGCCGAAGCCGCCGTAGTCGCGCATGCGCGTCCCGTTGGCGTGGCCAACGTCGGCAACCACGAATTCCGGCACGCCAACTTGTTTGGATAGCGCGATGCCTTTGGCGAGCGGCCCGGATATCATCACCGGCCCATGCGGGTCGTGCATGGAATGGATGTCGAGCAGAAAATCAACCTGATCGATGATCGGACGCATGCGGCGCGCGCGCGCCAGTTCCACGGATTGGCGCGGGCCGTCCAGCGTCGCGGGCGTCCAGACGCGGTTGAAATCTTCATCGACAAAGCGGCTCGCGTGCGGACGCGTGGGATCAAAGCGGCTGAACGCATCGATATTGGCAAACGCGAGGCTCAACTTACCTCGCGTCGGGCGCACACCGCCTTTGAACAATCGATCCAGTGCGAGCGCGCCGCAAATTTCATTGCCGTGCGTAATGGCGTTCACCATCACGTGCGGGCCCGTTTTGCCGGAGTCAAAGGTGGTGATGTATTCGACGCCGGTATTGCCCTTGCGGTAGGGCGAAATATCGGGCGCGGAAAGTTCGACCGCGTAGGGCGACGATCCCGGTGCCAGTTTAATGCTCATGATGTTTGCCATCGTGATGATCGTGTGGATGGTCATGTGGGTGGTCATGTGGGTGATCGTGTGCGGCACCGTGGCCATGATCGTGACCGCAATCGTGATGATGACCTTGTGCGGGCACATGGTCGCGCGCGAATTGGCTGATGGCGCTGATCAGTCGCGTCAAATCCGCCTGCAATTTCATGAATCCCGCATTGCGTTCGCGGCTGTCCTCATCCATGTACAGCTTGCGGTTCACCTCGATTTGC